>JBKBIJ010000032.1:0-14305 GCA_046299455.1 Brevinematia bacterium
AATAGGTAAGGTTTCTAATCTCTTCTTTAGTATATATGTTATGATATATCAAATAGAAAAATAATATTTTTGAAACATCATCACTAAGAGGTTATCAAAGATATGTATATGTTATCCTAAGAGAATGAAAAAATATTAATGAAATAACTTCATTAGGAATAGTAATTTTATAGAACTAAAGAACTTTTTTAAGGGATATCCTATTTCTTAACAATATCTTTGAATATCCTTGAATAAGGAAGTAATATTTTTGAAATATCTTTATAATTTCAACAAACTGATATAGATTTCCAGGGTTATTTCACAGAAATTGTCTACAATGAAAAACCTCAAGGGAGAATATAAGTGTGATGGATAAGTTTTTCAGTTCTTAGATTGTGTCTTATATCGTAAGATAGGGTATAGATATATTTTTAACACGCTTTTGTGAATTTATAAATTATGTTTGAGTTGTTTTATAATAGAATTATGTTTCTTATTGGGGGAATTGGTGATGTTAGAAGATATTTATTCTCCACAAAACTTTGAGGAAAAGATACTTAGCGAATATCTTTCTAATGGTTTATATAACAGTAATGGTGTAGGTGATAAGTTTTGTATAGTTATACCTCCACCTAATGTTACAAGTGTACTTCATATGGGGCATGGTTTGAATAATACTATTCAAGATGTTTTGGTTAGGTATAAGAGGATGTGTGGATATGATGTTTTATGGATTCCTGGTACTGATCATGCAGGTATAGCAACGCAGAACGTAGTTGAGAGAAAGCTGGCTAGAGAAGGTAAAACTAGGTTTGAGTTAGGTAGAGATAGGTTTGTTAAAGAAGTTTGGGATTGGAAAGAAAAGCATGGGGCTAATATAATAATGCAACTTAAAAGGATAGGGGCTTCATGCGATTGGAGATATGAAAAATTTACAATGGATGAATCTTTATCAAGGTCTGTTTTTGTAGCTTTTGTAAACTTGTATAAGAATGATTTGATATATAGAGGTGAGCATATAATAAACTGGTGTCCTAGGTGTGGTACTGCTTTGGCAGATGATGAAGTAGAATACGAAGAGAAGAATAGTAATATATGGTATATAAAGTATCCTTTAGTTGGAGATAGTGGTTATGTAGTGGTTGCAACAACTAGGCCTGAGACAATGTTAGGTGACACTGCGGTAGCTGTGAATCCGAATGATGAAAGATATAAAAGGTTGATTGGTAAGAAGGTTATTTTGCCTCTTGCTGAGAGAGAAATACCAATAATATCGGATGAATATGTAGATATGGAGTTTGGTACTGGATGTTTAAAGATAACTCCAGCGCATGATCCAAATGACTTCGAAATAGGTAAGAAATATGGTCTTGAGTTTATAGATATACTGAACGATGATGCAACTCTTAATAACAATGTACCTCAGAAATATCGTGGAATGGATAGGTTTGAGGCAAGGAAAGTTATAGTTAAGGATCTAGAAGAACTTGGGTTACTTGAGAAGGTAGAACCATATAGGCATTCGGTAGGTCATTGTTATAGGTGTTCTACGGTAATAGAACCAAAAGTATCGAAACAATGGTTTGTCAGAATGAAGCCGCTTGCTGAACCTGCTATAAAAGCTGCAGAAGAAGGTAAAATAAAATTCTTTCCTGAAAGATGGAAAAAGGTATACCTTAATTGGCTTTACAACGTTAGAGATTGGTGTATATCGAGGCAGATTTGGTGGGGACATAGAATTCCTGTATGGTATTCAGAAAATGGTGATATAAACGTTTTTGATTATGATTACTTTAAAGATAAAGGTAGGTATCTATTTGTATTCTATATAATTTTTGATTTATGGGTTTCATCAAGAATAAAAGAGGTTTTTTCTCCAGAGGAGATTATCCAGACATTGAATCAAACTTCGATAATGGATGCAAATAAAGAGATAAAAAGAACTACGAAAGAAGTTTACCTGGAAATATACAAAGATATCATAAGTGAGAGCGATGATTTGAGTATACTTGATGATCCTAAAAAGCTAGAGGACTATCTTGAGGAAAACATAGAAAATGGTAGTAAAGGGTTTATTAGAAAGGTTGAAAATGGTTATACTATAGCTATAAGAGATAAAAAAACAGGTAGTACTAATTTGAGGAGAGATGAGGATGTATTGGATACTTGGTTTTCTTCATGGTTATGGCCATTTTCGACACTTGGTTGGCCGAATAAAACGAAAGATTTGGAGAGGTATTATCCAACTGATGTATTAGTGACGGGTGCTGATATTTTGTTCTTCTGGGTTGCGAGAATGATAATGGCAGGATATCAGTTTATGAATGAAAAACCTTTTACAGATATCTATTTACATGGAGCTGTGTTGGATGAAAGGGGAGTAAAAATGAGTAAATCTCTTGGTAATGGAATAGATCCTCTGGATGTAGTTAAGGAATTTGGTGCAGATTCCCTAAGGTATACATGTGTGTTCTTAGCACCAACAGGACAAAACTTAAGGCTCTCGATGGAGAGATTTAAAATCGGTTCGAAATTTGCAAACAAAATATGGAATGCTTCGAAGTTTATACTAACTAACTACGAAGGTATAAGAAACGAAATTAAGAAAATCTATAAACTTGAAGAGATTGTTAGTGGTAGTAATGTAGATATAGTTGATAGATGGATTATATCATCTTATAATACAACTGTAAAAAGAGTTCACAAAGCCTTTGAAGAGTATAGATTAAGCGATGTTGCGAGTGTACTGCATGAGTTTTTCTGGGATAACTTTTGTGATTGGTACATAGAAATATCAAAAGTTAAGCTTCAAACAGATCAAAAAGACATAACAATTTCGGTACTTTTGGGGGTACTAACAGGATTTCTAAAATTGCTTCATCCAATAATGCCTTTTATCACAGAAAGGATATATAAGGAAATTCCAGAAGAGTTAAAAGATAATGATTATCTAATAATATCTAGATATCCTGAGTTTGTTAGTAATCTAGAGGATATTGATGCAGAGGAAACATTCGATATAGTGAAAGAGATTGTTTATAATGTGAGGAAAATAAGGGGAAGCTTGAACATAAAGCCATCGGATGAAGTTAATATAAAAGTTGATATAAACTTGCCGGAGTATGAAAACAAAGTTAAATCCATTCTGTCGAATAGAGTTTTTGTTGATATAATAAGAAGGTTATCGAAGACAAATGAGATTCTAAGTGTTGGTAGGACTTCTAAGAGCAAGGGTGAAGCAGGAGCAGTAGGGAAATACACATCTGTGCTAATACCAGTATCAGATATAATCGATACTACAAAAGAAAAACAAAGAATATCTAAAGAAATTGATAGATTAAAGAATATACTAAAGAATATAGAGTCTAAGTTATCTAACCCTAATTTCCTAGAGAAAGCACCTCAAGAAATTATCGAGGAAGAAAGAGAGAAACACAAGAATTTTTCTACAATGATAAGAGAAATGGAAGAATTGATAGAAGAATTGTAAGTCTATATTACCTTGGCGGTTAACGGATATGAAATTTTTCGTTGAAGAAGTTTCTATACATACGAGGGGTAGAGGTGATATTATAGATTTAACAAAAATAATTGAAGATAAGATATCTACAAGTAGTGTAGGTAATGGAATAGTTAATATATTTTGTCCAGGGTCAACGGTAGGTATAACTACGATGGAGTATGAGCCGGGATTAAAAAAAGATCTAAACATTTTATTTGATAAGATAGCTCCTAGAGAAACTTACTATTATCATCATGAGACGTGGGGAGATGATAATGGTGGTTCTCACATACTGAGTAGTATGTTCAAGCCGTTCTTTGTATTGCCTATTATGAATGGGCATCTTGTTAGAGGTACGTGGCAACAAGTAGTATTGCTAGAGTTCGATACAAGACCTAGATCAAGAAATATAGTAATACAAATTCTTGGTGAATAAATAAATGAAGGTGATCTTTTTAACAATCTTTCCAAATATAATTGATGTATACCTGTCTACAAGCATGATGAATAAGGCTGTTAATAGTAATATTCTTGAGTATGAAGTGATAGATATTAGACAATTTTCTAAAGATAAACATAGAAAAGTTGATGATTATGTTTATGCTGGTAAAGGTATGCTTTTTATTCCAGGGGTAGTTTATGAAGCAATAAGGTATTCAAAATCGAAGCTACAGAATTCAAAGGTAGTGTATATGTCAGCTAAAGGTAGATTGTTGACGAAAGAAGTAATTGAAGAATACGTTAATAAAGATGAGTTAGTAATACTTTGTGGAAGGTATGAGGGAGTAGATGAGAGAGTAGTGGATGATTGTGTAGATGATGAAATATGCATTGGGGATTATGTCATAACAGGAGGAGAGTTAGCTGCTTTAGTGTTTGTAGATGCTATAGTAAGGCAGAAAGGGCTACTTAAGGATAGTTCGTTTTGTGAGGAAAGCTTTTCATATGAAGGAGGACTATTAGAGTATGATCAGTATACAAGACCTAGAGAGTTTTTAGGTAAAGCAGTTCCAGAAGTTCTGCTAAGTGGAAATCACAAAAAGATAAGTGAGTGGAGACATTTCTCGTCTCTAAAAAATACTTACGAAAAAAGACCAGATTTGCTAAGAAAAGTTAAACTTTCCAAAAAAGATATAGAGTTTTTAGTAAAGCTTTGGTGGGGATAAATTAAAACTTTATGTTGTCTACCTTCTTTAAGGTATTCTCGTCTAGGATAACGATATTTTTGTTTTTGTCATTTATGAAAATTTTACCTTGGTAGAAAGTTAAGAAGGTATCTGGGTGTACTTCTACGTCTGAAATTGATACATTTTCTAAATTCGTATTGAATTTACCTAGGTAGTATTTACCATTGACTATGGTGATTGCGTATAAGAAGTTATCTTTAAATTCTATAAAGCTTCTCCAGAAAATGTTGTCTTTCCCAGTAATTTTGGGTTCTATGTTGTCTTTATCCAATAATACAAGAAAATGATCATACTTGTGTGATTCTTTGTATCCTATCACTACCACACCTTCACCGAATACATAGTACTTAGCTCCGCATATCTTGTTGAATTTACTTTCTTTTATGATTTTTCTTGTTTCCAAGTCTATGAGGTACATTTTGTTATTATAATGTCCTTCTGGTTCAAAATCTTGTTTTCTAAGGTAGTACATTCTATTACCAAATACTGTTTTGTCACCAGCTTCTCTGGATTTTGTTTTCTCTTCTGTTCTGGTAAGTATTTCTTCTTTATCCTTAGTTTTCTTTTCTTCTAATGTTTTCATTTCATCTTCTTTTATCTCTTCTTCCTCGGATTTTATAGATTGTTCTTCTTTTTCTATCTCTTCTTTGAGTTGTTTTATTTTTTCCTCTTCATCTTTTAGTTTTTCTTCTTCTTTATATATTTTTTCTTTTTGTTTCTCTATTGCCTTGAGTTCTTCTTGGTTTTCTGTTTTTCTAATATCTTCTTCTCTTTTTTCTATATCCTTTTTCTTTTCCTCTATTTCTTTTTTCTTTTCTTGGATTTCTCTTTCTTTTTCTTCAATTTTTCTTTTTTCTTCTTTAGCTTCTTTTTTTCTTATCTCTAGTATTTCTTTTCTTTCTTTGATACCAAAATTTTCTTTTTCTCTGATTTCATCTATTACATCTTTGCTTGAGACTTCACCGAGTTTAGGTTTTTCTTTTCCAAAGCTGATTTTTGTAGGAATGACTAATTCTGTCTTTCCAGGCCATTCGTAGTATTTTGTTGATATTCCAATGTTACTCGAGGTAAAAAGAAATAGTTCAGGTACGTATTTACTTTTGAAGTACGTTATATTACCTCTATAAATAGCATTGTAATAAGTTACAAATATGGAAATTGTTAAAGCATCTTTGTATGAATAACCGTATTTTTCGGATAGATACCCTGCTATTATATATCTTATAGCATTAATGTGTTTGATTTTTGATTCTTTGGATATGAAAAAGATATCTGCACCTAATAAGTTTTCTTTCGGTAAAATTCTAACTATGGAGTAGAGCTTGTAAGTATTAATTTTTCCTAAACTTGAGATTTTTGAAATCTCTTGTCCGATACTCTTTAAGTATTTAACACTAACACTTTCAAAAAGCTTCTCATAATTTTGAAACTTAACTTTTTTGACCTTTTTAATTTCATCTTCTGCAATTTCCAGAGAATTCGACTTAGGTGATGTTAAAATCAATAAAGAAATAACAATTATTAGATACCTTATATTTCTCATGCATAAATCATGAATAATAAATTAGTTTTTTTCTAGATTTGTTCATTACTAAATTTTCTTTTTTTAAGAATTTCTGAACGTTTTATTGAGATAGTATTTTGATTCTATTAAATAATATCATTTTTACGATTCTGTAATTTTTTGTAAATATACATTGTGATTATTTTGTTAGAAGTTTTAGTATTTCTCTAACCTTGGTATTATAAAGGTAGTTGTCTTAATTGATAATATTTCAGAAATATTAATTTCCTATTTAGAGGGAGCCAAAAATACTTCTTTATAACTCTAAGGTTTTCAAGAACTTAGCTAAGAGATTGTATAACCACTTAAAAGAGGATTTGTTTCAAAAATCTGTCTTGTACCCCTACACTTTTTCTATTTCCATTGACACCTATTCTCATCACTCCAATAAATTACCTTTCTTTAAGAATCTATTAGCTTTGATGAATGATTCTATGGGAGGTTGTTTTTTAACAGAGAACCACTAAAAATGTATTTATACTTTCGAGAGTATACCAACCTAAAGTATTACTATTAGAAATTTTAAACTCCTAGAAATGAGAATATTCGAGAACCAATTTAAACACTAAAATGTCTTTAGGAATATTGCTAAAAAATTTGGCAAAAACTTAGAGGAGAACTATTACTCCAAAAAACTGCTTTTTTAGAAGTTCTAAAATAAATACCATAAGAAAACTTACCAAAATAGATTTATAGTAAGTTATATTATTTCAAGGAACTGTTACCTTTTAGAAAGTATGTGAAAGAAATATTGGAAGAGAGCTTATCTAGACGGCTTATATGTGAAAGATACTTTATGAAATTTATATTTTTTACATATCTTTTCTAAGATCAACCTCCTAGACAAGCCGTAAGGGTAATATACGTTCTAAGTTTATAGAAAAATCCTGGTTAATAACTCCAATAAACTATCATTCTTAGAAAGTTATTGAATGAGGAAATATTATGACATAAATTACTCGAATAGTCTGTAAAGATTAACAGGGGAGAAGAACAATTATGTATTTGATTTTTGGTAAACCTTTTTTGAATAAGTTGTAAAGAGGGAATTTGGATTCTTTACATACTCTTCTATATACCTAACTTTTAGGAAGAGGATGTTTCCAAAATATAACTTAGGAAGTAGAATAAATCCTTAAAAAAGGTTTATTGCCTTAAAAAGCTAGCATTCCTAAAAATTATGGGGTGTAAATAACAAAGAAAACTTAGCTAAATAAGTTACGGGGAAAGATGTATGAGAAAGAAAAACTTAAGAAATTAGTTTTTTGGTACAGTTTTACTTTTGGATTTGAAACTTTTTTGTAGTTTCCAAGAAAATGTTTAAATATGAAGAGGTTAAAGGTAAGTGTAATTGGTGCAGGTAATGTAGGAAGTGTAGTAGCAAACGCTATAGCTTTGCGAGGGTATGCTGATGTTTGTCTTATAGACATAGATGGTGATATGGCTAAAGGTAAATCAATCGATATAAGCCAAGAATGTGCTATTGTAGGTTCAGATGTAGTGGTAACGGGTGGTAATGATTATAAGCTAACTCAAGGTAGTGATATATCAGTGATAACAGCTGGTGTAGCACGTAAACCTGGTATGAAGAGAGAAGATCTAGTAGAAACAAACGCAAGGATTGTTAAAGAGATAACTCAAAAGATTTTAGAGTATTCTCCGAATACTATTATAATTGTTGTTACTAATCCGGTCGATACTATTTCGTATTTGGTTTATAAGGTTTCTAATCTGAGTAGTAATAGAATTATTGGGATGGGAGGAGTTCTTGATACTGCTAGGTTTAAGTATTATATAAAGCAAAAAGTGAATTGCTCTTTTAGTAGTATAAATGCTTTTGTTTTGGGTGGTCATGGTGATGAAATGGTGCCTGTAGTTTCACTTTCTACAGTTTCTGGTACACCTTTGTCTGAAATATTATCTCGAGAGGATATACAGGAAATAGTAAGTAAGACAAAAAATGGAGGTGCTGAGATAGTAAGCCTTTTAAAAACTGGTTCAGCTTATTATGCTCCTGGAATGTCTGTTGTAAGAATGATAGAAAGTATAGCATTTGATAAAAAGGAAATACTACCATGTTCTGTACTTTGTAAAGGTGAATATGGAATAAATGATGTTTTTTTTGGGGTGCCTGTGAAACTTGGCATGAACGGTGTAGAAGAAATAGTTGAAATACCTCTATCTGATGTTGAGATTGATTTGCTTAGAAATTCTGTAGAAAGTGTCAAGAATACTCATAAATTGCTAGAAAAACTGAAGATAATATAAATTTTCTAGCATGAAAAAGATTTTACTTTGTTTTATTTTTACTTTTGCTATTTACCTTGTGTATGCTCAATATTCAGAATTTCAATACGATCAAGGTTATCCACCATCACCTTCTATCTCAAAGTCAGCTCAACGAAAATTACCGAAGTCTTTCTATCCAGAGCTATCTCAAGTTCTGACGAACAAAATAAGTATAAACTTTGATAATGTTGATGTGAAGTATATTATAAATTTCCTTAAACCTCAAATAGGTATTCCAGTAGTAATATCACCGCAGTTGCCTTCAAAAAATTTAAGTATATCTTTGAAAGATACAACAATTTACAATGCTATAGAAACTATTCTAAAGTCAACAGATGTTTACATCTTGTATGATGGCAGAGCTTTGATGTTACTACCTTATGATGAATACGAAAAAGTATTAAAAGAGAATTTTGTCATAACAAAAACATATGATTTAAGGTTTGTTAATTCTAAAGAGATTAAAGAAATGATCAAACCTTATTTATCCCAATTTGGTGAAGTTTTTGTTGATTATGAGAATAATTTAATGCTAGTGAGGGATGTTTCTGTAAATTTTGAAAGTATTGAAACTTTCCTAAAGGATATTGGGATATCTCCTAAGATTGTAATGATAAAGGTTGAAATACTTCAAGTGGATAGGGATAGTTCTTTGGATTATGGTTTTGATTTGACATTAGATAACGTCATAAAAAGTATAACTTCTATTTCTTTCCAATCTTCTCCCGTTAATGTTTCGGGTACAGGAATGTTTTCTGTTAAGTTTTCCTCAGAAGTTGGTGATTCTGGTGGAATAGTTTCAGGAATAATAAAAGCGTTATCGACGTATGGTAATGTAAAGCTTTTGTCTTCTCCAAGAGTAGTTTGTAGAAATGGCCAAAAAGCAAAAATTCTTATAGGAGATAAGATCCCTTACATAAAGAGTATAATCCAAGACCAATCTCAAACTGCTTCGACAACATCTCAGATTGATTTCATTGAAGCAGGTATAAAACTAGAGGTTGAACCAAGAATAACAATTCAAGGTGAGATAGCTATAGATGTTAAAGTGGGTATATCTTCTTATAGATTTATAGATTTAACGCCAAATCTTAAAGCTCCTCAGATAAATACCACAGAAGGTGAAATAAAAGCAGTAATTAAAGATGGTGTACCTCTTGTAATAGGTGGTTTAGAAAAAACATCAGATGTGTTAAAAAAGTCAGGAATTCCATTTTTGATGGATATACCTATTTTGGGTGATATTTTGTTCTCAAATATTTCGAAAGTAACAACAAGGTCAACAATAATAATAATTCTTACACCTGAAATAATCGATTACTATATACCATCGAATACGAAAATCGATAAATAGTTTTAGTTAGCCTATGCATACTATGTAAAATTAATGGTTTATTCTGAATTTATTTTTTTAGAAGATCGAAATATTATAAAGTTTTTGATTAAGTCTTTCCTTTTCACATTCCTACTTACAATTCATTCAAAAATCTGTCTCCATTAGCTACTTCTTTTCTATAAATAACTTCTTAAGAGTAGTATTTCTTAGAGTGATGACTCTTTTTAGGTGGTTGTAGAATTTTTATGTATATTTTTTACATTTAGAAAAGAAAGTATTTTGGGGCTGTGCAAAAATTCTAATTCCTAGAACTTTTTTCTGTGTTTCTAGCTACATCTTATGTAGATAACTTCTTTTCTATAACTTCCAGAGAAAGGTAGCTCTTTTGATCGAAGAAACTTTTAAGGGGTTATACAATTCCCTAGATGTAGTATTATCATCTTTAGGTGTAAAAGTGGCATTTTCAAAATACCTTAAATTACAACATAACTTCTTAAGAGTGGTAGTTTCTTTGATTTTTTTGAGTAGTGAGGTTTTTTAATGGTTAATTAATTTCTTAGCCATGTTTTTAAACGCCTCTAAGTAGGAAATTATTATTCTTGAAGTACTCTCGTTTTTTGAATTTACTGGCAAGGTTGTAAAATTTCTTAACGCTATTTTAAACACACTTTAATTAGGAAAGTGATATTTTTAACACTTTCTCTCTTAACTTAGTTGGAAGGTTGGTGTTTTTGCACTGTAGCCTCTGAAGGAATCTACTTTTAGCGATAAAACTTTTTTTAAAGAAGTTATCCAATTTCTTAGCAATATTTTTAGAAACTTTAAGTAGGAAGTTAATATTTTCGGAACAGCCTTATGTAGAGGATAAGAAAGTGAAGTAAAGTTGTATTGAAGGGTTTTTGGTATGTTAAATAATTGAATAGATGAGGGATGAAGTTTTAGTTATAGTTGAAATTTCGGGGTAGGTAATAAGGGGTTGAAATAATGAATAAGAAAATGGTGGTAAATGTTATTATTTTTGGATATGTTTGCAGTGGTAGAGGTGGATTTTTATATAAGGGACCAGAAATTTTGTGTGGTGTTTTTGAAAAGATAATTTATAATAGGAGTGTATTTGTTTTGATATAGTCTTGTAATGATTTGACGCTGAATTCGTTTTCTTTTATTGATTTAAGTGCTTCAACTGCTGCATACATTGCTGGTATTGTTGTAATCAATGGGATTTTGTATCTTATAGCTAGCTTTCTTATGCTTATTTCGTCTCTTACGGATTTTCTTGTTCTTGTGGTGTTGAAGATCATACCAATCTTACTGTTTTTGATGTAGTCAAGTAGGTCTGGTCTGCCTTCTCCTATTTTCAGTACAAGTTCAGAGTTTATTTTGTTTTCTTCTAAGAATCTATGAGTACCTGAAGTTGCGTATATTTTTATACCCATCTCTTGTAAGGATTTTGCTATATTTAGTATTTTAGGTTTATCTTTGTCGTCTATTGTTAGCAATACACTTTTAAACGAAAGAATTGTACCTGCTGCTATTTCTGCTTTGGCGTATGCCATTGGGAATGTTTTATCTATACCCATTACTTCTCCAGTTGATTTCATTTCTGGGCCTAGTATTGGTTCGACTTCTGGGAATTTTTCAAAAGGTAGTACCACTTCTTTAACTGCGTAATAATTCAATTTGGGCTCTTTTACTCCAATATCTTTTAGCGAATGGCCAATTATAGTTCTTGTAGCAACTTTAGCCCACGGAATTCCAGTAGCTTTTGAGACAAAGGGTACTGTTCTTGAGGCTCTGGGGTTTGCTTCTAGGACATATACCTCACCATCTTTGATGGCATATTGGATGTTTATAAGGCCAATGACGTGTAGTTTTTTGGTAATACTTTCTGTATAGTCCCTTATTGTGTCGATGATTTTTTTTGGTAAAGAGAATGGTGGTATAACTGCTGCACTGTCACCAGAATGTACTCCAGCTTCTTCGATGTGTTCCATAATCCCTGCAATTATAACATCTTTGCCATCACTAACAGCATCTACATCTACCTCAATTGCATCTTGTAGAAACTTATCTACTAGTATTGGAGATCCTTCTGAAACCTTTATTGCTTCTTTTGCAAAATCTAAAAATTCCTCTTCATCGTATATTATGCTCATTGCTCTACCACCAAGTACGTATGAAGGTCGTACTAGTACTGGATACTTTATTTCTCTTGCAAAATTCAATGCTTCTTCAACACTCGTTGCAATTCTGCTATCTGGTTGTGGTATACCAAGTTCGTTAAGAAGCTTTTTGAATTTTTCTCTATCTTCAGCGATATCGATACTTTCTGCTGATGTACCTAGAATCTTTACATTAGCTTGTCTAAGGGGAATTGATAGTTTCAAAGGTGTTTGTCCACCAAACTGTAGTATTACACCATCTGGATTCTCTTTTTCGATTATATTCATAACATGTTCAAAAGTTAACGGTTCGAAGTATAGTCTTGTTGATATATCATGATCGGTTGATACTGTTTCTGGGTTAGAGTTAACCATTATAGCATCATATCCCCATTTTTTTAGCTCCATAGAACAATGAACACAACAATAATCAAATTCTATTCCTTGTCCTATTCTATTTGGACCACTGCCAAGTATTAGTATTTTTTTGTTTTTAGTATCAACATATTCACATTCTTCGTCGTAAGTTGAATAGTAATAAGGTGTTTTAGCTTCAAATTCTGCTGAACATGTATCTACTATCCTGTAGGTTACGTTAACGCCTAATTTTTTTCTGTATTCCCTGATTTCCATTTCGGTTTTGCCTGATTTAACACTCAAGAGGTGATCTGTTATGCCGATTTGTTTGTAGTATAGCATTTTTTCTTTATCTACTTTTTGGATATCGGTTGGTATCGAATCTTCTGCTTCTACTATTTCTTTTAAGTTGTTCAAAAACCATCTATCTATTTTAGTGTAATGGTGTATCTCTTCAATGCTCATTCCAACTTTTATAGCATCTTTTATGTAGAATATTCTATCGGGATTTGGTGATCGAAGTTTTGAAACTATTTCTTCTTTGATTGATTGGAGGTTTTTGTGGTAATTATCATTGTTTGTTAGAATACCTTCGAAAAACTTTTTGCCAGTTTCAAGACCTATTATTGCTTTGACGAAAGCTTCTTTGAAGTTTCTACCTATAGCCATTGTTTCTCCAACTGATTTCATTTGAGTTCCAAGTATTGGAGAGGCATCTGGGAATTTTTCGAACGTGAATCTCGGCATTTTTACAACGACGTAGTCTAGTGTTGGTTCGAAAGATGCAGGTGTTTCTTTTGTTATATCATTAGGTATTTCATCGAGAGTATATCCTATAGCTAACTTTGTAGCAATTTTTGCTATTGGGAAACCTGTTGCTTTTGATGCTAAAGCAGAACTCCTTGAGACTCTAGGATTCATTTCAATAACCATGAAATCAAATTTTTCGGGGTTAACTGCAAATTGAATGTTAGAGCCACCAGTTTCTACGCCTATTTCCCTAATTATTTCGATACAAGCATCTCTTAGAATCTGATATTGTTTATCAGTTAAGGTTTGTACTGGAGCAACTGTTATAGAATCTCCTGTGTGGACACCCATTGGATCAAAGTTTTCGATAGAACAAACTATAACGACGTTGTCTTTTTTATCTCTCATTACTTCAAATTCAATTTCTTTCCAACCTATTAGCGATTCTTCGACGAGTATTTCACCGATCATTGACGATCTAATTCCTCTTTCAGCTATTACTTTGAATTCGTCAATATTATAAGCTATTCCACCGCCTGTGCCACCTAGGGTGAACGCAGGTCTAACGATTACTGGAAATCCTATGTTGTTAGCAACTTCGATTGCTTCCTCTAGAGAATGAACTGCTTTACTGTAGGGACACTTTAAACCTATTTTTTCCATGCTTTTTTTGAAAAGTTCCCTATCTTCTCCTTTCTTTATTGCCTCTGCGTTAGCTCCTATAAGTTTTACCTTATACTTGTCGAGTATTCCTTCTTCATGTAGCTTAATGGTAATATTTAGAGCGGTTTGTCCTCCCAATGTTGGTAGTAGTGCATCTGGTCTTTCTTTATCTATTATCTTTTCCAAAAATTCAACTGTTAATGGTTCTATGTAGATAACATCTGCTGTGTCTAAATCTGTCATTATCGTTGCAGGATTTGAGTTTACAAGAATAACTTTAAATCCTTCTTCTCTAAGAGCTTTACAAGCTTGTGATCCAGAATAATCAAATTCGGCAGCTTGACCTATAACTATGGGTCCTGACCCAATAACCAAAACACTGTTTATATCTTTCCTTCTAGGCATAGAATTACCTTAAATTTCTAAATATTATAAACATCGGTCCAACATGTTTTCACATTCATGAGAGTGTTAAAAATATCTTAAACTCTAAAAGCCATTACTCCATGAAAT
>JBKBIJ010000033.1:0-14203 GCA_046299455.1 Brevinematia bacterium
CAACTACTATAATATATCCTTTGTATCTTCTCCTTACTACTACTTGAGATTAGGTAGTAGTCATTCTTTTTTTTACGTGACTAACATAAGGATAAATAAAAGTAATTTTGAGTTTTTCTATAATCTTTTTGTAGATGTTGATCTTACGCCATCCACCGTTGTTGATCTTTACGTAATGGATGGTAAAACCAAAACATCACTTTTTAAATTTAACCTGAATTCCTCGCAAAAAAAATATTTCTTTAGCCTTTATGATGTTTTGCCTAGAAATACTGATGAAATTTACTTTCTTTTTTCTTCTACGACTCCTTCACCATTTGGTGGTAATGTAAACTCAATTGTTGTTACCAAGGAAATTGTTTTGGAGAGTAGTGTTGGGGAGAATCAAGTTAAAGTTTATCCTAATCCTGTTATGGTTGGTAAGGGGCATGTTCCTAAGATTGTTGTGAATGTAAAAGAATCTTCTTATTTGACTGTTGTGGTTTTTGATAGTAGAGGTAACATTGTTAAGACAGTTACTAAGGATCAGTTGTTTGAAGGGGGGATTTTTACTTTTAATTGGGATTTAAAGGATGATAGGGGAATTAATGTTCCATCAGGCAAGTATATTGTTTTCTCTAGTGTTGGTAGTTATAGATCTACCTTCAGTTTTATTGTTATAAGGTGATATGTTAGAATTTCTAAATCCTTTTTTGTGGGGATTGTTGTTTTCTTTAGTACCAATTTTTATATACATCTATAAGTTTTCAACAAGAAAAACGTTTATTTTGTCAACTTTAAAGCTTTTAACAGAAGATAACAAATCCAAGGGTATTAGCATAAATGTTGAATTATTGAAGTTATTCTTGAGAATTTTGATAATCATGTTTATAGTTTTGATTTTTTCTCAGCCCTTCATATCCAAAGATGTTAGGAAAAATATTTTAATAATACTTGATACAACATATAGTTCTAGTGCTAACTTCGAAGGTTACATTAAGTATTTGAAAGAATATCTAAAATCTTTTCCTGAAGATAAGTTCATTAAAATTGTTGATTTAGAGGGTAATGAGATCGTTGGTAATAGAAAAGAGGTTATGGATAAAATTAGATTTTATTTCCCAAAAGTTGGTAGTATTCGCAGGGATCTTATAAAGAGGCTGGTACCTTTTTCTAAAAACAGTGAAGTACTTATTTTAACAGATGGGCAGAAAAGTTTTATTGATGTTTTGGATGAATTTGGAATAAAAGGTAGGATTGTAACTTTCCCTTTCACTCTACCGTATGGAAAGATAAATTTCTATATTTGGAACAGAGTTGGTAATCAAGTTGAAATTAAGTACGAAGTAGATGTTAATGAAGAGTGTTTGTTTGAGGTTTTTGGGGATTATGGGGATTATTCTAAAATGCTGTTGTCTTATAAAATTTTTGGTAGAAAGATTGGGGAATTGAAAATTACTTCAACTACTAATCATGGTATTTGTCTTGTTAGAGGTATTCTGATAAACTCAAGTAAAACTAACCAATTTATAGAACCGATTTATTTGTTTGATGGTGGTTTTGATTTGATTTTAGACTGCAGTTATTTTAAAAGGTTTTTGGAAGCATCTTTAGGGATTTTGGGGTTTTATGTTAGTAAGAGTTCTGGGTATAAGATTGTTGTTGGTAAAGTTGTTGTTTCTGAAAATTTTAGAAATTCTATAATAGTTCCGTGTGATAGTGAAAGTAAGATACTCTTTAGAGGGAAAAATATTTTTAGTGGGGTATCGAAAGCAAGGTTTAGCATTAAGGAAATAAATTTTTCTTCCTTTTCTTTAGTGCCTTTTACTAATCTTTCCATCCCTGAAGAAGCTATAGTCTACGGTTTTGGTAACGTACCTGTTTTTATTTATGATGAAAGTAGAAACAATATCATACTTTTGGGATCTCTAAGTTATAGAAGTGACGAATTACCTTGGTTTCTTAAGGAGATAATCGAGTTTTTGTTTATTTATTCTAAGTTCGAGTTTGTTTATCCTTATGGTGAAACGATTTTTGGATACGTTGGGTTCCAAAAAGGGAGTAAGTATAAATTATTTATTACGCCTGATGAAGAAATTTCTGATGTTGCTAAGAACCGAACTTATGAAGAAGTTAGAAATAATAAATTTATCTCTGCTATTTTATTTGTGATCTTTGTTATTATCATGATTGCTGAGAAAATATTTTCATCATAATGTCACTTTTTGTATTTTTCTATCGTCGACATTATAATATTATATTGTATTTATAAATATTTATTACGTATTGAGTGTAGTAGGAGGGATTAATGAAGTTTGTTATCTTGCTTCAGGTAATATTTGTTTTTGTTCTATTTTCTTGTTCTCAGGTTCCAGAAGTTTCTGGTGGTATTGATGTTTACGAAACAAATTACACTACAAATTACCAAACTAACTATAGTTACACCAGTAATACAAATGTATCTTTTTATCTTGTCAATATCCAAGAAGGTAGTATTGTCCAGCCATTTTTTTTAGTGAAAGGTGTTTTAGCAAATGGAGCTACTTCTTCTGATGTTTATAACCTTTACATATATATAACTAACAATGGGTTTTCTAATTCTGGTCAATTTGATGTATCGAATTTCAGTCTAATTTTATCAGCCCAAGGACATGATAATATCTATGTTTACGTAACTCTAATTTCAAAATACAATTCTTCGTATGTGGTGGGTTTAAATTTGAAAGTTTCTAATATACCAATTGTAGAGATAACCAATTTTTCTTCGAATTTTATTGTTACTACTACTGATGTCACTTTTTCTGGATATGTTGATGTTTCTACCCCTGATGATATAACGAATGTTAGCATAATAATCTCGAATGCCAATGGTTTATCAACGAATGTTGTTAGTACTAACGTTTCTACTAGTTGGACAAATGTTGTTAAGAGAGTTTTATTTTCTTCTACTCCTTCTCTTGCGGGGGGTTATAACTACGTTAAGGTTATAGCGGTGTCTTCGGTTGGTATTGTTGGCCAGAGTGAAACGATAACTGTTCTAAAGTCAATGTTTGTTATCGATGGAAGTTACGAGCCTCTTTGGAACAATACAAAGCTTGTTGCAACTTCAAGTTCTGTTAATCCTTACTTTAACTGGGGATTGGGTAGTATAAGAGTGACTAATGATAGTTATTTTCTTTATATTTTTGTAAGTAATTTAAGTGTACCTAACCTTGGGGATAATGGGCTTAAGTTGAGTGTATCAATAGATACTAATTCTACCAGTGGGCTTTCGAATGATGCTTGGGTTGGTTATGATCAACCTGGTAGATTTGTTTATCAACCGACGAATGGTAATTATCCAGATATTCAGATTCACATTAGACTAAAGCAATCGAATCAAGTGCAGGGTGCTGGGGTTTATGTAGCAGTTGTTGGTTCTACAAATTATTGGAGTAATGTTGCTAATACTTGGGTTCCAGGTATGGATGGAGGAGTTATGTTTGGTTTGAATAATCAGGTAGGTTGGGAAATTGCAGTTCCTTTAGGGGTAGTGGGGATTACAAATGGTATGATTGCTAGATTTATAGCGGTTTTAGGACAACAAGATGTTAACGATAAAAATAGTGCTATTCATGTTTTACCTGAGAGTCCTAGTAATGAAATAACTACAAATAATGGGTATTTCACAAATGTTATAAGAGTATGGAGTGATGACTATTCTGTGAATTAGGAGGTAGAACTATGAAAATTATATTGTTTGTTCTTTTGGTTTTTTTGCTTTACGGATGTAGCAGTACACCGACTATAGTTGAAGAATCAGAAACTAACTATAATAAAATTTCTGTCATTACAACAAATATTATAAACATGAATTCTATCGTTTTTATCTCTGTTTCAAATGTTTACGTTGCTCCTAGTGAAGAATTGTTTGTTTATGTTTATACAAACTCAAAGATAAATAGTTGGCCTACGCCTCAACTTTATTATTGGATCCACGGTACTTCTCAGAATGGTTATGCTACAAAGTTATCAAATTACAATGAATTTATTGTTTTTAAGATTACTAATATCGATTTAGCTAGGCATAAGATTGGTATTAAGCTTAGAAAAGATTCTTCTTGGTCTGATCAGGAACCAATAAAGAGCGAGAATGGTCCTTTTTACGATAGGATTGTGAGTATTCCTATATATTCTATTACGAATTCTTACACGAATTCTTATACCAACTATTTTTCTGGTACTAACTATATAACAAATTATGTAGTAACTATTATATCCTCACCAGATAAAATTTTTGTCCATTCGCCTGTTAACTGGTGGGAATCTTTTCCTTACTTTTTTGAAAGTGAGACAAACCTGTATAAAGATCCTCCAACTAATTCTGTTTTTGAGTGGTTTGGAGCTAATTATAAAGGTGATGGTATAACCTACTTTTTGTTCTATGGGCCAAATCTTAGGAGGGTCTGGGTTGTTGGTGATTTCAGTAGTTGGAATAAAGTTAGTATGTATCTTAGTAAAGATAGAGTTTGGTGGTGGGCTATTGTTTCAAATACATCTCCTGGCCAAAAGTATAAATTTGTTATTGAAAAATACAACGATTTGAGTTTACATTGGATTTCTGATCCTGCTGCTAAGAAGAATGTCTATTCACCTGGTATGGACACAATCGGTAATGAGTCTATTATAGTTGATCATTCATCATATAGTTGGCAATCGGTGAGTTGGCAAAGACCTGGTTATGAGTATCCTATTATTTACCAAATTCATATCAGAACATTTTATACCAACGGACCAGGTGATTATTATGGTTGGGGTACATTCGAAACAGCTATAAAAAAGTTTGATTATCTTACAAATTTAGGTATTACTGCTATTGAACCTTTACCTATAAATGAGTTTGCTGGTGATCAATCGTGGGGATATAACTATGTTTTATTTTATGCGCCTGAGACCGCTTATGTAGGTACAAACCTGAAAACTGTTGATACCTTAAAGAAATTTGTTGATGAAGCTCATAAAAGGGGAATGGCGGTTATTCTCGATCTTGTCTTTAATCATATAGGGCCTGGAGACGATATTATTGCAGCCTATGACCCAGCATCAGATTGGAATAATCCACAGACATATTGGTATTCGGGGTCAACACCATGGGGCCCAAGATTTAATTACTCAAATCCAATGGTTAGCAAATTCCTAGTAGATAGTGCAAGATACTTTATGGAGTACTTTAAAGTTGATGGATTCAGGTTTGACGCTACTGCTTATATAAATGATTGGGGATTCTTACAATATGTTAGTTCTAGACTTAAAAGTATAGATGCTAATGTTATACTAATTGCTGAGCATCTACCTAATGATGCATGGGTAACTAGAAAGGTTAGTGCTGGTGGTGCAGGCTTTGATTCTCAGTGGAATGTTAACCTTTCTCATGAGCTTAAGAAATTGTTTATAAGTGGACCAGGTGCTGTTGATATCAATAGTATTTCAAGTTATATAGTTGCTAGCTATCTTGATAATGGGTTGAATAATCAAAGTCCTGTAGGGTTATTTGCTGTACAGTATCATGTATCACATGATGAAGCTGCTAATGGCAAACAGAGACCATCTGCTGATCTTGCTGTTAGGTCATGGGGAAATAGCGAATACGATGCTCAAGGACAAATGATAACAGCTATTGCTACAGCTGTTATGGCAAGGGGTACTCCAATGCTATTCTATGGAGAAGAATTCCTTGAAGGATATTGGTCTGATAATCAAAAATGGTTTACAGATACCAAACCATTAACTTGGGCTAACTTATCAAAGGTTAGAGCAACTAATACAATGAGAGCTGTTAGAGATCTTAACTTTATAAGAAAGAATAATGCTCCTGTTAGAGGTAATCTCATTACGGTAAATCATGTTAATAATACAGCTAAGGTGATCAGCTTTACGAGAGGTTATGGTACTGGAAGTGGTGATATTTATGTTATAATAAATTACGATAAGAAGAATTATTCAAGTTACGGGATACCATTCCCAAGCACGGGTAATTGGAACTTGATATTTGCTCATCCAAGTGGTGCTTACGGTGATTCATGGGCTGATGCATACTTAACGGGTAGTGTTAGTTATTCTGGTGGTAATGCTTACATAAAGATACCAGAATATGGTGTTCTGATCTATAAAAAGCAGTAATTTTTAGGGGCCTCCGGCCCCTTTATTGTTTCTTTTATCTCTCACTTTAGTGTAACTTGTTTATAAAAAACAATGTTTTTAAATGTATTGATGTTTTATTATCTAATGTTGTAGATAGAAAGAGCGTATCAAAGATATTACTTTTCTAATTAAATGTTTTCAAAAACAAAAAAATCGTATAACTTCCTTAGAATAGGATAATCATTCAAAAAACTTCCATTCTCCATAGGTTATTTCTACGGACATAGCATAGTTAGAAATTGTATGAATAAACTGTAGTGAGAGTAGATGAGAAGAAAAACACTAGAAAGCTGAGTTTTTATAAACCCTTTTGTTAAGTTTTATCCTGTTGTATTCTACTAATTTGTATCTTTAATTCCATTAGAAGTTTCTTCTTATAGAATGTTACGTCTTTTAGGAGCTTTTCTATATCGTTTATTACTATCTTTCCGTCGGTAGATATTGTTATGTTCTTATCCGTATCTAAAACTGTTTTAAGGTATTTTTTACCTTCTTCGGGCGAATATCCTAAGAATTTTATTAGGTCATCTATTGAAAAATTCGATTTGAATGATTCTTTGGGTTTTATTGCTACTCTATTTTTTTCTATTTGTATCATTAGCGCGTCGTATATTCTTGCATTTGGTTCTTTGAGTGCTATATTTGCTAGGTGTCTGTATATTGCCCATATTCTGTCGCTCAAAAGTTCTATTATTCTTGTTGCTATTTCTGGTTTTGTGTGTACCATTGTTTCGAAGTTTTCTTTTTTGACATACATTAGCTCTGTATCTCCTACTGCTGTAGCTGTTGCACTTCGAGGTTTGTTTTCTAAAATTGCCATTTCTCCAAATATATCACCCTCTTTGAGTACAGCTAGTAGTACTTCTTTGCCTTCAACGAATTTAGTTATTCTAACATTACCTTTGAGTATCACATATGCCTTATCACCATACTCGTGTTCGCAAAATATTACTTGGTTATCGTGATATTTTTCTACCGATCTTGTTGGGTCTACTTCTGGTTCAGACATTGCTATTATTGGGTCTATAGAAGCTAGTTTCATTTTGGCTATTGATGTATAACCACCATCTGGGCAGTATTCTAAATATTTTTTGTATGCATACGCCGCTTGCTCTATCATCTTCTTTGAGTAATAGTATTCTGCTATATTGAATAATTGATATGGGTCTTCTTCTGAATGTGATTTGAAGGTTAGTTTTGTTAAAGTAGTATCGTATTCACGGAGTTTTTTTGAGAAAAATCTTAATATTTTTATTGCTATTGGTGTGCTTTTTTGTATTAGTTCACCAAATTGTGATCTATGGATTGATAGTAGCTGTGTTTCTTCAAGTACCAAAACTGTTTCCATATTGTTTCTTCTACTCATGCATGATACTACACCAAAGAAATCACCTTTTTGTAGAGCAGTCCCATCTTTTGTTCCCTTTATTATAGGATCTATTGTCTCAAAAACTTGTACTCTTCCACTCTGTATAATGTAAAATTCTTCAGGGATTTTGTCTCCTTCTATCATTACGTAGGTTCCTGGTTTGTATTTCGATACTTTAAAGGTTATATTGTTGTCCATGTTTTACCAAAACTATTATAAATAATATATATATAACTAGCAACAAATAAGAGGAACCTGTGTCAAAGATTCAATTTCCTGAATCTCTTTTTGCACTCATCTTCCATAGATAAGCTATTTTATGTTATTAATGTTCCGTAATATCTAAGAGATATTTTCTTGGAGTATGGAGCTAAGAGTTTTTTATAGATTTGAAATATTTGTTTGAGAACTCTTCGTTTTAATAGGAAGAGTATAGAAGTATAAATCTAGATTTTTTAATGATCTCATTATAGGTTGAAAAATATAAGCTCTGTTTTTGAAACACTCTCATTGGAATATTAGGATTTTTCAAAAGTATTGCCCCCTTACTTGAAGTATACAATTTCGCTAAGAAGTTCAATAACTTCTAAAAATGCCTAACCGTTCTAATAAATCCAATTCTTAAGAAGTTCTTGAGCGTATATATCTTAGTCTAGTGTTTGAATAAGTTGTAAGGATAAACACATTAGAAATAGGCTTAACAATTTAGATTTTTGACGTTAGTATTTATTTTTAAGATACTCTCATTTTTAGTAGAAAAGAATTATAATTTTGAGATAAAATAATTAGTGATATGGTTTCGTTCTTTAACTTGAGGGTAAAGTTGGTAATATTGATATTGCTTATACCTATATATTCTTTTGCAAAAAGTGTTTACTCAGCATATATATCTGAAGGTATGTTATCCTATAAGCTAGGAGATTACGATAAGGCCATAGAAAGCTTTGAAAAAGCATTGGAGCTTAACCCTAATGATTCACTTCCTTACAGGATGATAGGTTTATGCTATTATAGGAAGAGTTTGTTTGAGCAAGCTTTAACATATCTATCGATATCTTTGGTTCTTGAAAATGATTTAAATAATGTGACATTATCGATAATGGGAAATATATACTTCAAGCAAAGGAAGTATAATAATTCAGTGTTAATTTATGAAAGACTTTCAAAAGTGACAAACGATGCTTTTACGCACTATAGGTTGATGAAATCGCTGGAAAATATAGGTAAACTCGAAGAAGCTGTGAGTGTTGGTGAGAATTTCTTATCCTCTCCTGATTGGAGAGGATTTGACGAAAGAACGTTTAAATTGGAATTGAAAAGTATATATTTAAAACTTTCGAGTAAATACAAAAAGATTGGTAGAGAAAACGATTCTAGAATACTTCTAGAGAAAGCAAGGAATTTAAATTAACAATATTTTATTACTAGAATTGCTTTTCGTATACACTTGCTCCCCCAACAACCCAGCCGATAGCATTCATAAGATGTGTTTCATTGGCATATTTCCTTCTTATTTTTACGTTGTAGTCGAGGTACCATTTGTTTCCTTCTTTGTAGAGTGAGAATGTTCCCCATTCAGAAGGAGCAGAATTCCTTTGTAAGGCAAAAATTAAATCATCAAGAGCGCTATTTAAGTCAGAATCGTTATATACTTTGATTCCTGTATAGATATATACTATATCAAAATCAGGATTATTCTTATTAGGACTAACATAAACATAAACTTCTTTGCTTCCTCCTTGATACTCTAAGCTTACTTTCCAAGAGCCTTGCCCTAGTTTCTTAATAAAACTATAACCTTTTTCGTTATGGTTAATAAGAATTTTCTCTATTTCTTCAATTGTTTCTGAGAAAGCGTGCATACTAATGCTTAGAGAAATAATAGTAGATAGGATATAAATAAAAATTTTTTTCATAAAACCTCCTTACCATATAAATATAATAAAACAAACAATAAAAAAACAAAAACGAATAATAAAAGAAGACAATAGAAACTTGTCAATAATTTTGCTGTGAATGTTTTAAAAACATTACTTCCCCGCTTAAGATGCTCAAAAATATATCTAAGAACTGGATAATCTTTTGAAAAAAGGACCATTACTCAAATAAATTATCTTTCTTTAAGAATTACGAGAAAAAGGGACTTTGGGACATAAAAGTTGAAGAAAGTATATTCCTCTACTTGTAAGACTATCCTGTTAACTTCTAAGATATAATCAAAAATTCCGAAAAACTTCCCCCAATATTCACCAGAACACAAAGGAACTAATATTCTTAGAAGTTATGTAGTAATTGAAGGTGTTTCAAAAGTGTTACTTTCACACTTAAAAAGTGTTAAGATTACATCTAGTAAACTGGGTAATCCCTTAAAAGGTTCTTCTATCAAAAAACTACCTTTCTCTGGAAGTCATAGAACAGAAGTTATCTAAGTGAAATATAGTGAGAAACACAGAGAAAAAGTTCTAAGGAATTAGAATTTTGGTACAACATTTCTTAATAGAATTAAGATACTATCGTAGTAAAAGAGTAAGTTTCAAAAATACTTTCTTGTCTAAATTTGTAAAAAATATCGCCCAAAAATTGGACTGTTTCTTAAATAAGGTTAGTTGATTGAATAAACTATATTTCTTAAGAGGTTGTGAATAGAAATATCTCAATAAGATTCGTTGTCCGAATAGGTTTTAAGTAAAAATAAGCACCTAGATTTATAAAAACTTCCAATTAAGTTAATTCAAGAATTTGCCATGAAATATCCTAATCTTTAATAAGAAGAATAGTAAAAGAGAAGAAGGATTAGGAAATTAGGTTTTTAAACTTCTGTAATATCTGTATCGAGGTGATTGCCTTATAAGTTTGTTTTCTGCATTTGTATATTTAATTTTCTACCCTTTCTTAGGTATGGTACGGAAGTGGAAGTAGATTTTGAGGAAAGATATAGATATACACTAGATTTTTGAAACACTTTCATGTTACCTTCACGCTTAAAGGTGTTAATTTTATATCTAAGAAATTATGTGATTCCTTAAAAGGAGGCTCAAATAAACTATACTCTTCTTTTTTGTTGTATCTATTAATAAATTTCTCATTCTCATCTGGTGTTAATAGTTTCCTTTATTGGAGTTTTCTTAGTATTTTTAAGTAGTCTAGATATATTTATATTATGAGCTTATGTAGTAGATGTATTTATGGAAAATTAAAGAAAAAAGATTGATGGTAATATCATGATTTTATTGTAACGTGGTTATGCTGTTGGTGTTGGTTTGGTATTTATATTTTTGTATTCATTTAGAAATTGTTGTTTGATATTAAAGTTTTTTTGACCAAATTTTTAAAAATTTATTGAAAAAATTAATAGTTTTTTATAAAATTCTTCTATGGATATTAGTAATTTAGTAGCAAGAGGTATACCCGAAAAGATAGCAAACTTTCTCGTATCTTATTTCAAGGGAGACATGGAAAAAGTTTACTTTGTTTTAAATTCTCTAAGAAAAGATGTAGTAGTACTCAAACTTAAATTTTCGTTTTCGATATACCTAGGAGTAGCTATTATATTCATAAACACTAGATCGAAAACTATAGATTTGGTCAAAAGCTATGTTTCACAATCACCAGAAATATCAAAGATAAATATTGAAATTCCATGGAGGGAAGTTATAAAATCGATTTCTGATAATATCAAAGTATTGCAGGTAGATTTAGATCTATCGAAGAAAGCGGATTATATATTTTCATCAGACAGTAAATTTTCTCAGACTTTGATAAAGTTGGTGTGTGATAATAGACAATATCTTGATATAAAGAGATTTTTGTATACCTATATTCCAATAGTTTTGGGTGATCAGAATGCTGTTGTTAGGTTTTCGTTTGAGAGAATAGATGTATTTAGCTTTTATAGATTCATAAAAGATTCTAATATTCCAATTCCTGAGAATCTTAAGTTCATAGAGGAAGAGGGTGTTCTTAGTTCGGTATCGATCTCTGATATAGCTGTTCAACCTGTTCTTTCACCTATAGATGGTGTTTCTATGAATTATTTGAAACCTGGGGATGAAATAGTAGTTAAGATACTTGATACTGATGAAGTATCAAGATGTTTTGTGAAAGATGATGGAATAGTCCCAGCAAAAATATTATCAATTAAACCATTAGAAAATGAAAGAAATTTGGTAGCTGTAGAAATTGGTCCTGGATTTGTTGGGAATTTTGTGATAAAAAATGACGTCAAACTAAAAAGTACAAAATCAACACAAGTTGTTCCAGAAAACCAACAGTCAATGGCTTATACTATAGAAAAAAGTTATGATTCTTTAGAAAGGGAAGGGGAGTTTAGAGAGGATGAGTATAGATCTTCGGAGGATATAGAAAAAGTAATAGAAAAAGAGAGAGACAACTCTTTGGTATTTTGGATTGTGAATATATCAATAATAGTATTAGGTATAGCAATCGTTGCTATAATATTGCTTTTTATCTAATCTTCTTTCAACTTTGTTCTTATGGCTTCGGCTAACTTTTTGTAATCCAAAGGTATTGGTTTTCCTTTTTTAGGTATTATGAAGTCTTGTGTTGTTCCTCCTGTCGATTGTTTAGTAACTCCTATTTCTGCTGTTGAGAATTTTATGGGTTCAAAAGATGTCGGTTTATCTATTGGTTCCGAATATCTTTTTTCTTCGTAAGTTACATTATTTTGATCTTCGTAATTGTAGTATTTTGCATTTTCCGTTAATTCTTCAGAGGAAAGATCTTGCAAGTCTCTAAAGGCATTGTCTTCAGAAAATTTCATGCCTTTGTCAAACTCTGAATCTGAATAGTTTTCTGAAGTAAAAGTTTCTAAATCACTTTCAATGTCCTGAGTTTGATCACTGCTTTCATACTCTTTGTTTTCAGAATTGATATCACTGTTTAGGTATATATCTTCTATTGAAACGTTATCTCCTTCCTCTATTATATCGAGTTTCTTACTACTCGTATTTCTGGAGATGTTTTCTTCAAAAAATTCGGGAACGAATTTCTTTAGTAATTTCTCTACACCAAATAGTGTTCCGCCTAAAATTAATCCACTTACAATAGATCTGAAAAATACCTCAATTATAAAACCCCCGCTGATTATTCCAACAATAAAACCTATAAAAGTACCTAAGGCTATTCCTATGGCTAAAGATAATGGTACTTTGATGTCTTTGATACTCTCTTTGATATCCATCATACAAAAATGTAATAATTAGAAAGAAATATTTTCAACATTTGATGTAAAACATCCATAAAGTTCCCAGAGTCTATGTCAAACTTAAATCTCTTTCTTTTAATTATCATTCCAAAAGCTTACCTAAAACCTATTAAGATAAGTTTTTTATGGAATTCATTTTTATATAACTTCGATACTTAAACCTCCTGTTAACTTGTCGCTTCATCTCTTAAGTTCATATACAAGATTACATCGGAGGTGCAAAAATCAAATTTATTGGAACTCTTTCTAAAGTCTATTTAAATAAACTTTCATTATGATATTTCTGTTTTCATGACTTCTTAGGAAATGTATTTTATTTGAGTAATTCTATTAATGGAATAGTGGAATAAGATACAAATTGGTTAGATTTTTTTTAATCTATTATTCACTTCTAGATATATTCTGAACATTCTTAAGTAGGTAAATGGCATTTTTTGAAACGTTCTTTTTTACTTCATTGAAAGGATAGCACTGAATTGTTTAAAATTTACACACGTAATTATGGATAAGTTTAACGGCGATGATGTTGATAAAATATCTTTGAAGTCTAAGTCTATCCTAATTAAGGATATAGAGCTAATAATATATAACTTGAAGAGGTTTGTTGATACTTATATTGAAATTGGTAATGTTTCTCAGCAAACTATTCATCTTATTAGAACGAAATCGCTAAAAGTTTCCTCCATAATTAGGGCTATTCATAAGTTACATAACGTAAATATTCTTAAAACTTTCTATGTGTACACACAACAAATCTCGAAGTGTTTTAGTAAAATCAGAGATATGGATGTTATGATAGGTTTGCTTAATAACGAAAGATCTCCAAGATCCCTTGTTAAGGATTTTTCTAATAGACGCCATAAGTATATGAAAGAGGCTTATAGGAAGGTGTCAAAAGTTATAGATAAGTATGTTAATACCGTTAATGATCTCTTAAGTGAGTTAGACAATCCTAAGTACATTTTTAGGTTTAAGGAAATTTATAAAATGTATAAGATAATAACCAATGAGTATCAGTTTTCGAAGCTTTCTTTTATGCTTGAACCAAGTTATGAGTTGTTTAATAGAGTTAGGTCTAGAATAAAAAATATGAAGTATGTTTTTTGGTTTATCAATATGTTTTTTTTGGAGTATAATGATAATGACTTTGTAAAAGAGATTAGAGAGTCTCTTAGGTTCATAAATGATTTCCAGAAGAGTTTGAGCTATTTTAGGGATGTTATTTCTTTGGTTGGTATACTTTCGAAGACAAGCCTTAGAGTTTCTAGGAAAAAAGATTTTGTTGAATCGTTTTTGAATTCTAGGAAAAATATTTGGAAGGAATTAGTATCTAACTTTAAGGAAAGGCATATAAGAGTTGATTATAGGATAAATAATGTTCAGAGAAGTTTGGATTCTCTGTATTATAAGTTTTTCCCGATTGATTTGGGTAGGTATGAGAGGATTATTGG
>JBKBIJ010000034.1:0-13371 GCA_046299455.1 Brevinematia bacterium
ACATTTTAATATAAAATATCTCAAATTGTGAATATATAAAAATACTATATAAAACTTATAGTATTTCTATATTTTCTAGATACATTTGGAATATATCAAAAAACCAATTTCCTAAGTCTATTTCTTTAACCTATTTTCTAGCTTTTTCTCCCAACTATGTCTACTAAACCCTATCCATACTGATTATTCTTGTAGCATTTCTATTAAAGCAACTTCTAGAGAAAAGTAGTTTCTCGAAGTAATACCTCTTTAAGTGGTTATCTAGTCTTTTTAGATATATTTTTTGAATACCTTTGAATAGAAAAACAATATCTTAAGAAATAAAGTAGTAAAGAAGTAGTAAAAAAAAGAACACACATTACGATAATTGACTAAATGAGAGGTTTAGTGTTATCTATTTTAGTATTAATAACAGTGCAAACTTCTTTTGCTAGCAAGATTGTACTATACAAAAATGACTTTAGTTACTCTGAGAGAACAGTTGAAAATAATAATACTTCTAAAGAAGGCATATTTATTGATTTTTCCTCTCAGAAACCACTAATCGATAATTTAAATAGATATTCATTTATTACTGAAAAAATTAGTAACGAAAACTTAGCGAAATTCTTTTCAAAAGAGCATGGTATTTCTTTAGTATCTTCCCAAAATCTTTTAGGTATAAGCACTATAAGCAGTTTATTTTCTTTGTATTTATCGTTTTATCCTATAAGAATCGACGATGGAACCGTAATTGCAAGAATATATTCCATAGATGAAATCAGCAAAGGCATAAGTGTGAAAATTGAAAAATCAAGTATAAAAGTTGAATTAAATGGTATAGTTAAAACTGAAGAAGGGGAAAATATAGAAGTAGTATTGACATCTGATGATAAGATAAAACCTAGAGAGTTCTATGAAATTTCTTTGGTTATTGATGTTATAAACTCAAAAATATCTTTATACATAAATGGAGTTGAAAGCGACAGGAGAATAATTAAACAAGCAAGCTTTGATTTGAGCAGTAAAGAAGGAATAATGGAATTTTTCACAGAGTTTGTAGGTTACGCCAAATCGATTGCAATATCTCCCGTGTTCATAAGATCGCTAGCCAAAAGAAATCAAGAAGTTGAATATATGATTTCGAAAATTATTGATACCAAAAATTTTTCAACTAGGATCGAAAAAATTGTACTAAACGGTAAAGGCAATTTTATAGTTTTGTCGAGAGTATCGTCAACCATAAACGAACTTTTAAAAAACACAATCCAATGGAAACCTTTAGAAGAAGTAAAACAAACCAAAGGTAGATACATTCAATTCAAAATCATACCAATACGTTCTGATGAGTCAGTCGAGTTTCAAAGTTTCGAAGTACATACAAAAGAAGATATCCCCCCTCAAAAGCCTGTAATACTCTATGTTGAATCTAGAAATGAAGGTGAAATAACTGTAAATTGGGAAAACGATTTAGATGAAGATATTGAATATTACGAGATATTTTATGGAGAATATGAAAATAAATATTTCGGTAAAGAAGCATTAAATGGTCCTTCACCAATAAGGGTTAAAAAACCTCTAAAATTTTACCCAGTTTTAAGCTATACAATTAAAGGACTAGACAATAGAAAAATGTATTATATATCAATAAGAAGCGTAAGAAAAGATAATACAAAGAGTGACTATTCAGATGAATTTAAAACGATACCATCAAAGTCCATATCAAGGTATTAAGAATTCGACATTCTTTTAAAAATATTACTTTTAAGCTTACTCTCAATCTTCTTCTCTTACTTACTACTTATTCATACAGTTACACTTACTATGATATTTCTGTTCCATATCTTCTTAAGAATAGTGGGTCTAAAAAATTCATACAAAAGATTAATTATTTTTCTCATCATTCTTATATTTTGGTAATCTACATCTTGCTTCTTCCAAAATCCAACTTTAGGTATTCTTGAAGATATTACTGGAATGATATTTTGATACTTGATTTTTTAAGTTTTGGTTCTATATAAAATTTTAGTCTCTTAATGATATATAGAATGTTAAGAAGGAAAAGTACAAGTATATTTTTGATACAGCCTCTCTAAAGAATAGTGCTTTTTTAAAGCAACAGATCCTCTTATTTTAAAGGAATATCTAACTTCTCAGGCGATATATTTCTGAATATTTAATAGAAAAGCATTATTTCCGAAACATCCTCTAACATAGAATAGTAGATTATTTTGATTAGTTTCTTATAACAACAATTAGGTAAATCTTTAACTTTATAGTTTTATCAGTGCCGTATTATGATTTTTCATTTCTTTTTATTTTCATTATTTTTATATTTAAAAGACTAAATCTCATGAGGTGATTTATGGCAAAAGAGATAGCTACTTTAGCAGGTGGATGTTTTTGGTGTTTAGAAGAGGTTTTTATTGATATAGAAGGAGTTATAGATGTAGTATCTGGTTATTCTGGTGGACATGTTGAACATCCCACCTACGAAGAAGTATGCCTGGGTAATACAGGACATAGAGAAGCTATCCAAGTAGAATTTGATAACGAAATAGTGTCATATGAAGAAATACTAGGAATTTTCTGGACAAATATAGATCCAACTGATAATTCAGGACAGTTTTCAGATAAAGGTGAACAATACAAAACAGCTATATTCTATCATTCGGATAGTCAGAAAGAGGTAGCATTATCAACAAAAAAGGTTATAGAGGAATCTGGTATATTTAAGAAACCTATAGTAACAGAAATACTACCATTTAGAAATTTTTACAAAGCGGAAGAATACCATCAAAAATTCTCAAAAAAAAATCCAATAAAATATTGTTATTACAAGTACTTTTCGGGAAGAATAAATTTCATAAACCGATTTTGGTTAAACCAAGATATATTAAAAAAACCTAAAAAGAAATTAAACATCAAATTTCTAAATAAAGATCTATCAAAACTTTCCAAAGAAGAATTTTTAGTAACACAATATTCATATACGGAACCACCTTTTCAAAATAGATACTGGGATAACCATGAAGAAGGTATATATGTAGATGTAGTTTCTGGAGAGCCATTATTTGCATCGATACATAAATTTGATTCCGGTACTGGTTGGCCAAGCTTTTACAAACCTTTGGAGGAAGATAACATAACCTATCACATAGATACAACACATAATATGTTTAGAATAGAAGTAAGAAGTAAACATGGAAATTCACACTTAGGGCACGTATTTGATGATGGTCCTGAACCAACAGGTTTAAGGTATTGTATAAATTCATCAGCATTACGATTCATCCCCGTAAAAGACCTCGAAAAAGAAGGTTATGGCAATTATAAAAAACTATTTGAAAAATAAAATCATTACATTCCTATTTTGAAGGTAAACGGACCAACCATTTGTTTTTTCTTGCTAAAACTTTCAAAAACAAAGTATACATCAACAACACTTTCACTCTTGCTCCTACCTAAATATACAACAATCTCTCCATTATAGTCCAATATGACAGGTTTTTGATAATATTCTGGATAGTCCGCTATTTTGTATATTGCTTTAGCTTTACTGAAATCTATGAACTCTTTAACATTTTCGACTAAAATCTTTATAGAAACAAACGAAGATGTAGTAGGCGATTGAGGTCTTAAAACATATGAACTTACGTCAAGAATCTTATCTTTTGCTGATGCTTTGAGCTCCTCAAATTCTGCGACAGAAAGCTTTGTAGCATTATCTGTAAAAGATTCAGCACTATCTATTATTTTACCCCTTATAGCTTCTATAAGAGAAGTATAGATATCTTTGAGATAGTATTTTGAAACTTCTATATTTTGTTTGACGATATTAACACCGAGTTCTGATCCCATCCATAGCCACCCAGAATCTCTGGCTATTATAAGCATTTTCCAAGCATTTTCATAAAGGTAGTTTGGATAGGAAATATCAACACCTAGCTCTTCAGCTTGCTTGAAGTTATCTGAAACTTTCAAGATATCTTTAGATGTGTTGTTACACAGATCCCAGATTTCTCTTTTGATCTTAGTATCAAACCACAACCTAAATGATGTTTTCTTTTCCTCAGGATCATAATACCATCCACCGTTTATTTTTTCTGCCAAAAGATCTTTAACAGGTACGGTTTCATAAAAGACATCTTTACCTTTTACGATCCTAACCCAAGGAATTCTTTCTAGCCTATCGAGCAATTTATTTAAAAATACACCATCTCCTATAGATTCACCGTTATCTGCTACTGCCAAAACCATCGTTCCATCTTTATTTTTCTCATTCAACTGTATTATATATTGTATGAACTCATCAATAGCTCTATCTGTTTTTTTGTAAAGTATTCTTGATGCTCTGGTATCAACAATTATTGTGTTTATTGCCAAAGCTTTAGAAGTAAGTCTGTAGGGAATATGATAATTTAGTCCCCATCCACCAAAACCAACATCAACAGCCAAATCTGATATAGGAACCCAAGTCGCTCCAACCTGTAGTATAGGGAATATGACTTTTTCAGAAAATGCCATCTCTGGAAGCCATACACCCTTAATATCACCAACGCCCAAATAGTTATCCTTGAAATTTTTATCCAGAAGTAAGGATCTATACATTTCAGCTTCTTCTACAAAAGGAAGAAGAGAATATGAAAAAGATGTAATCATAAGTTCAACATTTTGTCTTGAAAATAGTTTTTTGAATTCATCTAACTGTTTTGGATAATACCATGCAAGCTGATAAAGTAAGCTACCCGTTATACTTATACTGGCTGGAGTGTTTCTTTGAGAATAAAGTTTTATGATAGATGAATAAACAGGTAAGAAGCTAGATAAATTCTGTTTCACAAGCTTAGGGTTATTGTACAGAGGCTGATGTAACGTCCAGATGAATACGATCCTTAACTTTTTGTCAAAATTTGGTATGCTTATTTCACCAATTTTTATAGGTTTTTTGACAGTAAAAAGTTTTTCGTTGTTTATACCAAAAACTTCTGCTACAACATAATAGTATCCACCCTTCACATTGGGTATAGAGATGTTGATAGTTTTGCTATCGATTACTCCTTGGGTAATATAGAATATGTTGCTACTGGTAAGTTTCGCTACTTCTCTTCCTACAGAGTCCTCCAATCTAAAATATACAATAATCTTATCTATTTCTTTTAGTTTTTCCGACTTGTATGAGGTTGTATAGACTGGTAGTTTTATTGTACTATTTGGTGAAGAAAAACTAGGTAGACTGTAGCCTATTACAACACCAGTAGATTTATCTGCATAGCTAATCTCTGGAATGTTTGGTAGTATAGCCCAATCTATATTGTAAGTTGCCTTTTGACCAGGTTTTAATGAAACTTCCTTAAATAGTATATCAAAGGTAGGTAATTTTACATCATGCCAACTCCAAAATTTACTTACCACACCTTTATCTACAACTATTAACAACGAATTTGACGATTGTGGTGAAACAAAACCAAAATAATTACCTTCCGTCAATATATCACCTCTACCACCTGATCCTGGTTCAAACCTAAGATCACTTGCTTCCCCTTGAATATCTAGAAATATAACCTTGTTAGTATTAGTGGTATCTCCTAGAATAGGCCTCGTTTGATGCCAATAAGTAAATTTCTTATCTTCTCCGCTTACATTTTCAACAGATACAGTTGCTCTTATGACTGGGTCGATAGAATCTGCATAGATGTATTTAGTAATCCTAAGTCCCTTAGCTTTATCTGATTCTGGGCCAACAGTATAAGAAACTTTAGCAAATACTATTTTTTTATCTACAGAAACACCCCATTCATCTAGATTATATTTTCTCTCAGCTGTACCAGGCCATATGAAATCAAGTATGTCATAGAAAGCACCACCCATCTTAGGATCAGTTTCATTTAGAGTTTCAACCATTTCAGCTCCAGTGCTAAGATCTATAACCGACATTATTCTACCACCCATATTAGGCGATAAAGTAAATTTAATTTTTGGTGTTTTTAATACTAGGTCACCATTCTGTAGTAACTGTGCTTCTAGCCCTAACTGCTCTATCTTTTTGACATTTCCACCACACCCAAGAAAAAACGTTACCATGATGAGAATCAAAGAGCAAGTAAAAACCTTGAGAAAAATTCTAACTTCCATAGTTCTCCTCCAAAACTAAAACTAAAAACCCTAAGTAAATCATTAATCTCACTAACCTTCTGATTCGATTATAAACGTAATTGCAAAAACTTTCAATAGTTTAACAAAGAGGTGTAAAAATATAACTATGCTTCTCTCTTTGGGCATAACTATCTACTACACTTAATAATGTTAATGTTTTTAAAAATATTACTTTTAAGCACTCTAAGAGCAAAAAATAAAAAATAAAAACTGATTAAACGAAATCAAAAATAATGTAATTTGAGGGAAAATCATTATTTTCCTCTGATTAATTTTTTTAAACACATTCATAGTTTAACGAAGTTATGTCAAAGATATATTTATAGGATTATTAATATCATCAATATAAATACACCAAAGAAATTAAAATCTATCTATTATCTATTCTAAAGGTCAAAAGCCTACTAAAGACTAATTGTGAGGATAGAAATATCTACTTCTAAAAAACTATTTACCCTTAACATATTTCATCATAGATTATAATACCAAACCTATCACAGTAAATTGGACAATTCTTGAAAAATGACCATGGCTTGAATAAATTACCTTTATTGAAGATGTTTCAAAAATACCTTTCTGTTTAAAGGCGTAAAAACATCATTAAGAAATTCAATAACCCCTTAAGAATGAATAGAGCACTTACTTGAATTACAATCTAAATTAACTCCTAAAATCTTCTAGGGTTATAGACTATTGACTATTTAACACGAAAAATTCTTACATAGATGATAAATTAAATCATAGAACTCTTATTAGTTTAATTACTTCAAAAAACTACCTTTCTTTAAAGATAGAACAAAAATGCCTTATAAGAACGTTCGCCTGAATAGTTTCTAAAGAAGAGTTAGGTATTAAAAACTTATAGAAAACTTCTTAAGGTAATCAGTTCAAAAAACTACCATTCTATAATAATAAGAGGACTTGTTTGAATAAGTTATAAAGAAGGAATTTATAAAAGAAAAGATTAGGAAATTGGAATTTTGTCATACCCTTAAAATAATACTTTTCTATTAAAAAGTTGTTTCTAGACATACCTATGAAGGTAGATAAATCCTTAAAAAATGTTTATTGCTCTAAGAGAGTACTTCTTCTTTAGAAGTTATAAGCCAAAATTACCATAAGATTGCTTGTCTTAATATGATATGTTTTCTGTATTGTCATTCTTTGTTTATTCATTTATATATTTTTTGATTTTAGATATTTAGATTAGTTTCAAAAATTGTAGAAATTTCTAAAGTTTACTACTCAAGGAAACCACAATTTTCAAAAAGTCATGGAGCAGAAATACCATATCAAGAGAACTTATCTCTAAATAAGTTTTAATGAGGTAATAAGTTTTATAGATTTGTAGAAAACTCTAGGGAAATTAATCCAAGATACTATCTTTTTTTAGAAGTTATTAAACAGAAATATCACGAGAAACTCTATCTGGATGAGCTTTAGTAGCCTTAGTAAGGATAATAAAGAGATCTAGGAAATTAAACTTTTGACACAGCATCAAATCAACTTGAAAAATATATTATGGTAGATTATTATATTTAGTGGGGTTACTATGAAAAATATTTTTGCCTTCACGTGTATTGCTATACTTTTTACTAATCTAACTTTTGCCCAAGCAGTTAAAGATGAAGATATAAAATTGGAAATATCGAAAAATTCTCCTCTTATTGGTAAAACTATTCTAGTCTTTCCCTCTCCTTCTGAATACAGGAGTATGGACAAAGACGAAGATTTAAGATTTTTAGTTGATACTATTAACTCTTACCTTTCTGAGTTAGGCATAGAGTATGTCGATTTTAAAAGAAGTTTGGAATTAAGCAAAAAGTTTAGGGCTGTATACGAAGAAAAAAAAGGAGAAAGCATGAATTTAGCTCAAATGCTAGCAAACGAAATAAAAGCGCCAATATATATTGAAGTTGACATTGATATGAAGGTTGAACCATATCCTAAGTTAAAGGGATGGGTTCTGGTTGAAGGTATTTCGACCATGAAAGCTTACGATTCTGCTACCGCAAGGGGTCTCGGTACATCCCAGGCAGGTAATAAACTAGTTAACAATTCTTCCGATGAAGCTAAGGCAAGAAAAGTTATCTTGACTTACATAGCAAAATCAACTCTCAAGGAACTTCTACCCAGAATTGAGAAGTACCTTATGAAAGGCGAAAAGATAGAACTCAAAGTAATAGGACTCAAAAGCTTAAAAGACATCAAGGACTTTTCTACATTCCTAAATTCTTTACCAGGAATCCAAGAACTAAAAAGAAAATCTGTCTCTGGTAACTTAGCGGTTTTTGAAATAACATACGCTAACGGCGTTGAAGAATTTCTTAACGACCTCTCAGACATGACATCAGCTTACCCAGATTATGAGAACATGAAAGTAGATCAAGCAGGAAATAGTGTTACCATAACATTTTAATCTAAATTACTTTGACATTTTCAAAAGTAAGGATACCTTAAAAATATCTCTACACTTTCATCTCAAGGTATATTTACTAAACTATTGATATTTCAAAATATTGCCTCTTAGCTTATTCTAAGCTTTGGTATATAATTTTAGTTAAATCACTCCTAAGCTTATCAACTTAGGAGCAAAGGATTTTCTTCTACATTCATACAAGAATCAACCTTGCCATCTTAACTCTCTGATATCTTGTACAACTCTTGAAAAACTTCATATTCTTCTAGGAATTAACCTTGTGAACCTTCACCTGAAATTTTGACTATATTGTTCTTATTATATCTCCCGAGTTCTTTCTAATGCTGTGTTAAAAAATCCAATTTCATAACTTTCTTTTCTTCTATCATTTATTAAAACTTATTCAAATAAGTTCTATATATGATATTTCTTTTCATAAATTTTAAGTTATAGTTTTTCTTTGAGAGACAGACACTAAAAGTCTCTAGAAGTCTCTACAAATTTTGAAATGATTTCCCACTCTAAGAACAAAAGAAACTCTGGTGTATAATTCTGAGAAGTATTTTTTCAAAAAGACTTATGATTTTCGCTTTCATAATTAAGTTGGTTACATATTCCACGAATCATTAGGTTGCATTTTTCTCAAACTGTTGAATGTAGCTAAACTTCCGCTTGGTCATTTACCAAAACCCCTAAGGTCAGAATATCCAAAAAACACAACCAAAATAAAAGAAACGAAAAAATATAAAAAGGATTGTTTCAAAAATATTATTTTTCTACTGAAGACTATTCAAAAATATTTATTTTCCCACTTAAGTTACGTTCAAAATTCAAAAATATCGCTAGTGAATTGGATAATCCCTTAAAAAGGACTCATTGCTCATGGGAACTATCTCTATTTCTAAGTTTTAGAACAGAAGTATTAATTCTCTAAATGAGTTGTAAGGAAGAATCGAAGAAAAAGAATTTCAAGAAATTGGATTTTTGACATGACCTCACAGAATTTTGAAAATTTCGTATTGATTTGTTATGATTTTAATTATGAGAAATTATTTTAATATAATGTTAGCAACCTTGCTAGTATTTTTAAGTTTCCAGCTAAGTCTTTCAAAGGAATTAACTAAAAGTGTTAAGGAAACGGATGATTCTGTTCCTAAAAATATAGTTATAATGATAGGCGATGGTATGGGAATAGGGGCTATAACTGGTTATTATTACTCTAATACAAATGCGAATATATCGAAGTTCAAGAATATTGCTCTTATGACAACTCATCCAGAAGGTGCGCTAGTGACAGATTCAGCAGCAGGTGGTACAGCGTTAGCAACAGGTTTCAAAACAAAAAATGGTTATATATCTAAACTACCCAATAATTCAGATCTGGAAACAATAATGGAGATAGGTAAAAAGAAAGGAAAGGCAACAGGTATAGTAGTTACAAGTACAATAACACATGCAACACCAGCAGTGTTTTATTCTCATGTTAGTTCTAGAGGAAATGAGAGTGAAATAGCAACATTTATAACTAACCAAACAATAGACGTATTCTTTGGGGGAGGATTATCATTCCTTACAGCTACGGTAAATGAAAAATATTACAAAGAGGAAAATAGCTATACTACCATTGAGGTTACTAATCAGTTAAATCTGCTACATATAATGAAAGAGCTTGATTACAAAATAATAACTAACTATGATGATTTCTATTCATATAACCCAATAAGTTTCGAGAAAGTTCTATGTATTTTAGAACCAATGCACCTACCTCCTGCAGTAAGCGGTAACAGAAAAGCCTCACTTGCTAATATGACAGAGAAAGCATTGAATTTATTATCTAAGAGTAAAAATGGATTTGTTCTAATGATAGAAGGGTCCCAAATAGATTGGGAAGCTCACGGGAATAACGCTAAGGGATTACTAGCTGAAATTCACGATTTCGACGAAGCTGTAGGTGTAGTAATTAATTTTGCAAAGAAAAGAAATGATACACTTGTGATAGTAACATCAGATCACGAAACAGGAGGTGTAAGCATAATAGGAGGAGTAGTGGGAAAACACTCAGTAATAAGATTTCTCTCAAAAGATCATACAGCCAACATAGTTCCACTATTCTCATACGGACCTAGTAGTGAAAAATTCACAGGATTTATAGATAATACTTACGTAGGTAAGTTATTGATTGATCTATTGTCAAAGCAATGATAGCCAATACAAAACTATTTTATTAGTAAAATTAAATACTGTTTCGGTAGGTCCGAAAATTTTTAAAATCTTCTTGGTAAGCAGTAATATTTTTAAAAAGTCACAGATCCCACTTAATAAGGGGAATCTTCAAAAATAGGTTCTAGATTTTCTCGCCCATAGAAAGAAGATATAATAAAGTATAATTTTATTGGTTCTGGAAGTAAAAATAAAATAAAAGTTAAACATTTCTTGGAGACTATAATTCTTAGGACTTATCAAAGCGGAAATACCATAAGGAAATTATCTGAATAAGCTTTAAAAAAGATAAAAAAGAAAAAGAGATTTGGAAAATTGGATTTTTGACGTAGACTCTAATAAGGAGATTAGAGTATGTAAGAGATTTTTGTGATAGTTGGTGGTAGAAGATAGTAGTTGGTTAGGGTTATTGAGAATAAACTACAAAAGTATTTAGTAAACTGGATACAAACGTTATCAGAGGAAGTTAATGATGGTAAGACCATAATAAGGGTGGATTTTAGAGAATATTGAATAGATTTTATTGTTTAGATTTGTTACCTAGTGTCGAGGTTGGGAAATTCATATTTTTTTATCTCTTTACTTTTTTCGTTTGGTATGATTTTTGGATTTTGTAGTTTTTCATCTTTTTGATCATTATTTAACTTTTGAACTTCTTTATCTTCTTCTAGAAGGAAATGAATTACTTTAGCCCACTTTTTGTATACTTCCTCGAGCCTCTTAGAGTAATTTGCTTTTTTGTAATATAAGAATGCTTTGAAAAACCTTTTTTCTTGATAGAAGTAGTGATCTCCAACCCTTACAAGTCCATCTTTATAGTCAGTTGCAAGAAATATCTTAGCTGCTTCTTCTATTTTACCTTCATTAAAAAGTTGATTACCTTTTCTTATGAGTTCGATTCTATCTTTTTCAGTCATATTTTAGTTCCCTTTCACTTCTACTAATTTTGCTACATCTATTACTATAAATATGTCATTTTGTTTTCTTATCACGGATGTTATGTATTCATTACTTATTTCACCTAATTCCTGAGAAGAAGATATTTCACTTTCGTTAGCGTCTATAACACCTTCTATTGTATCCACTTTAAGACCGTATTTTTTTGAATATGATTCAACTATCACTAGGTATGATTTTGATTTATTATCTTCTATTATTCCGAATTTCTTTCTTAAGTTTATCACAGGTATTATTTCTCCTCTTATGTCTACCATTCCTTCAACGAATTCGTATGAATGAGGTATCTCTATATATGGTGGCATCGGTAGTACTTCTACAGTGTTAATTATATCAATAGCATACTTCTGATTGTATACAGAAAAGGTAACAAACTTCATGATAAAAATATAACATACATATATAATCAGATTCAAATAGTTTCTTTTATATGAGTTTGATTTTTAATACGTTTTAAAATCAGAGATTCTGATTCTGTTAAGTATTTGCAGAAATTTTTAATAGAAATCAGAAGGTTGTTTCTCTTTGAAAAATGAACCCTAGAAATCCTCTACAAATTTTAAAATAATCTTCCACTCTAAGATCAGAAATGTATACATAATTGCTTTAGTACATAATTTTGAGATAAAACTTTTCAGAAAGACCTTATGATTTTTATTTTCTTAAGGTTTTGGATATAACTATATTTATCAGGACCCCTAAGGTCAGGATATATAAAAGATACAAATCAAAAAAGGTGTTTCAAAAATATATTTATTTCTTGTTATACCATTCTAATAGGACCTGTTTCAGAAATATTATTTTTCTAATGAGTATGGTTCAAAAATAATTACTCTCCTGCTTAAGTTTCGTTCAAAATTCGAAAATATCCCTAAGGAATTTGATAACCTCCTCAAAAAATATCTATTACTTAAAAAATCAGCATTCTTAAGAGGTTGTGGAACAAAATTGCGATAAACTATAAAGAGAAACGTAATAAAAGAAAGACAAGTTTAATTTTTGGTAAAGTGTAATTTCTTTGAGTGTAATTAGTTTATTTTCTCTTCACCTAGAAAGAAGAGTATGTTTCAAAGATATTACTTTCTTGTTTAAAAGTGTTCAAAATATATTTAATAAATTGGAATAAACCCTTAAAAGGAGTCTATAGTTCAAAGAAATTATCTTTTAAGAGGTTATAGAACAACATAGCTTTTGAGCATAAAATTTGAGAAAATTTAGGATTTTAAGCACAGACTCAACTTCTACTATCATAGTTTTTAATTTTATTGACGATAGTTTTTGCATTGTGTAATTTTGGTGAGTAGTTAGATACAACACTTTTGTTAAGAGTTTAGCTTTTTATATAACTTTTGAAAATTATTTTCATGAATTATTGTCTTTGATTATAAATTTTAGCTTTTCTTAAAGTGGTTTAATATTCTTTAGCTTTTTGGTTAATAGAAAGTGTAGTGGTATATCTAAAAAAGATGGTTATAGTAATATTTTTGTGCACTTTTTATTAGGTTTGTATTTTTATATCTATTTTGTACATATTTTGTTTTTGGTAGATGAGATTAAAAGTGATGTTTTTAGCATCATCAGTATGGTTAAGTGTATTGTACTTAAAGAAAAAACAACAAGCAAATTTTTGATACATCTTA
>JBKBIJ010000035.1:0-13262 GCA_046299455.1 Brevinematia bacterium
GCAATTCCTTCAACAGTGAAGATTGTTTGGTGATTTCCATCCAATATAGTTAAAGGTCCACCTGAGTCACCATAATATTTGGTAGTTCCATAACCTTGTCCGGACATTTGGCCACAAGCTGAAACAGCAAGAAAGGCAGTTTTTATATCTTCGATTTTAATACTTTTAATCTCGATACTAATCGTTTCGATAGGTATAGTGAGTAGGGAAATAGGAATTCATACTGAAAATCCAGATAATATAATTCCATTATTATCAATTTCTCTATTACCCAAAGAAGTAGAAAACATAGTAAAAATTGCTTTGATATCTATCCCACTATCTGGTGCAGATGTAATATTAGTAACACTTACGTCACTAATTTCGAAAAACATACTATTACCAATCTTTGGAAACAGAAAAATATTCAACAGTATTTTGTTCATAAGAATGGCAACAGTTTTAATAATACTACTCTCAACGTATATGGCTATAGTAGGCAAAAATATAATTCCTATGTTACTTACAGCTTACAAAATATTTTCATCAACAATAGCACCTCTCATATTCGTATCGATACTATCTAAAATGTTAAAAATAGAAATAACTCTAACTAAAACAAAAAAGTTTATTATTGGCTTAATACTTGTTCTATCGTCTGGATACATAATTTTAGCAGAAGTAGAACAACAATTACTGAAAATACCGAATTATAACTTATATATTCTGATCATAACAACTTTAACAATTGGAATATCATCTCTGGCAGGTAATAAGTTTAAAAATCATCAACAATCCTGATCATAACACCCTGGCCTTTAACAACTTTCAAGTTGTTTATATCCGAAAGAGCCCTAATTAAGTCTCTTTCTCTAGCATGGTGAGTAACCATGACAAGAGGTACAAACTCATGAGGGCTAACCTCTTTTTGGATGACCGAAGCTATGCTTATATCGTTATCTCCAAGTATTTTCGATATAGCACTCAAAACACCAGGCTTATCAACAACTGAGAACCTTAAGTAGTATCTAGAACGTATATCTCCTATTGATTTTATCTCTCTCTTTTCAAAATCTCTAACCTTATCAACCACCTTAGGGTTAGAGATATTTTTTGCGATCTCAACGATATCAGAAACGACCGAAACAGCAGTAGGATATCTTCCTGCACCTTTACCATAATACATTGACACACCAAGGTTTTTACTTTCAACCAAGACTGCGTTGTACTCGTCTTTCACAAATGCAAGTTGGTTGTGCTTGCTTATAAGGGCAGGATGAACCCTAACTTCGATCAATCCATCATCATCTATTCTCGATATTCCTAGAAGCTTTAAAACAAATCCCATCTCATAACTATACTTAATATCCTCTAAAGATATACCTCTTATACCTTCGATATAAACAGAATTGAAATCTACCAAAGTATTAAAAGCAAGTCTTGCTAATATCGAAATCTTATGGGCTGTATCAATACCATCTATATCAAGTGATGGATCAGATTCAGCAAACCCTAACTCCTGTGATTTCCTGAGAGCAGAAGAAAAATCCATGTTTTCCTCAAACATCTTAGTTAATATGAAATTTGTTGTACCATTGAGTATACCTAAAATTTGACTAACCCTATCACCAACAAGCCCATCAGCTAGGACCCTTATTATTGGTATACCTCCTGCTACACTTGCTTCAAAGCCTATTGAAACCCCTTTCTGTTTTGCAAGTGAAAACAATTCATCTCCTCTTTCAGCTAAAAGTGCCTTATTTGCAGTAACAACGTTCTTACCAGCATTAATAGCTTTAGTTATAATATCAAAAGGAACCTCTATACCACCAACAAGCTCCACAACTATATCAACTTCTTTATCGTTTATAATATCATTATAATCAAACGTTTTTCTTGCATAGAGTATCTCAACACCAGTACCACCAAAATTTTTACTCGCAACATACCTAAGTTCTATATCTACACCTGTTCTCTGCTTTATGAGATCGTGATTCTTCTGAAGAATATCAACAACCCCCCCACCAACAGTACCAAAACCTACTACCCCAACAACAACCTTTTTCATAGCAATCTATTTTATACAAACCCTAAAAACCCACTCAAATTAAATAAAATTGTATGATATATCCGAAAATCCAATCCCTCTTTCTTTCCTAAATTCTCACTTATAAATTAATCATAAAGCTTCTATCAGAGAGCTTTTTTAAAAACCTAGTTCCTATGTTTATTTCTTTTACTTATCCTTTTAAGAATTGCAGTTTCTTACAATAATAAGTTCTAGATTACCTCCATACAAACTTTGGAATAATACTACACCCTAAAAAAAGAATAAAGAGAAAACATATCCTATTAAATAAGTGCTCTCATGGTATTCATGTCTCACAATCTCTAGAGAAAGTTAATTTTATGGGACGGTAAGTCTTTTTTAGAGAGGTTATCCAGTCTCTTAGATACATTTTTAAGCCTCTTTAAGTAGAAAAGTAATATTTAAGCTTTCTTCTCTGTGCTTTTCTTTATAACCTATTTAGATAGGATATGTTATGATATTTCTATTTGGCAATCTCTTAAAAGTTTCAGTTTCCTAGAGTGAGAGGACTCTATAATTCTCCATAAATTTTGAAATAATACTACACTCTAAAGGAGAAAATATATAACTAAAAAGGAGGATAAAGAGAAAATATATCTTATTAAGAGAGCAAGATTTTCCGACGATATGTATTAATAGCTTAGAATGAGTATGGTTTATTAATTCTCAAACGTTAGATTTTTTATAGTAGAGTACTTTGTTTATTGCATTTAGGTAAGCTTTAGCACTTGCAACTATTATATCGGTATCAGTACCATGGCCAGAAAAAGACATGTTGTCGCTATGTACAGATAAATTTACCTCTCCTATAGCATCCTTTCCTGAAGTTACAGCATGTACACTAAAATCATCTAGCTTCAAATCTTTAACACCAACTATTCTATCAATAGCTTTAAAGGTAGCATCAACAGGACCATTACCTATAGCAGATTCAACATACTCCTTACTACCTTTCCTTAAAACAACAGTAGCAGTTGGCAAAACTTTGTCACCTGAAATTATTTGAACGCTTTGCAGTGTATATACAGTTTTTGAATCATCAACATTCTTAGAAAAAATTGTCAAGAGATCCTCTTCGTAAACATTTTTCTTTTTATCAGCAATCTCTAGAAACTTTTTATACATTTCTTCGAACTCCTCTTCAGAGGAGTAAGTTATTCCTAATTCATTAAACTTTACCTTCAACGCATGTCTACCAGAGTGTCTACCCAATATTATTTCCGAAGAAGGTCTACCAACATCCTCCGGCTTCATTATTTCATACGTTTGCTTATATTTAATAACCCCATCCTGGTGTATTCCTGATTCATGTGCAAAAACATTTCTACCAACTATAGGTTTATTGTAAGCCAATGGTAACCCCGTAATAGACATTAATAGTTTACTAGTTCTATATATCTCCTTAGTGTTTACATTTACATAGAATGGGTAGATATCATTTCTAACATTTATAGCCATCACAATCTCTTCGAGTGAAGCATTACCTGCTCTTTCTCCGATACCATTAACGCTAACTTCAACCTGATCCGCACCTGCAAGCAAAGCAGATAACGAATTAGCTACAGCAAGCCCTAAGTCATTATGACAATGAACACTTATCTTTACACTATCCCTAACAACATCTTTTACAGATTTGACGATATTATAAAATTCAAAAGGTGTCGTATACCCAACAGTATCAGGAATATTTATCGTTGTAGCTCCAGCTTCAATTACCGCTAAAAAAACTTCTTTCAAAAAATTAATATCACTCCTAGTAGCATCTTCCGCAGAAAATTCAACATCATCAACAAGAGATTTAGCATACTTAACAGCATTAACTGCCATGGATAAAACTTCCTCAGGCTTCTTCTTCAACTTATATTCCATATGTATTGGCGAGGTTGCAATAAACGTGTGAATCCTTTTCTTTTCAGCATTTTTAATAGCATCATATGCTACTTTTATATCGTTTTCAACAGCTCTTGCAAGAGCTGCTATAGTAACACCTCTAACTTCTTCAGCTATCATCTTAACTCCTTCAAATTGAATCGGGGAAGAAACTGGAAACCCTGCCTCAATTATATCCACACCCAGATGTGCAAGCTGTCTAGCAAAAACTAACTTATCCTCCGAAGACATACTAGCCCCCGGAGATTGTTCTCCATCCCTTAATGTTGTATCAAATATGTAAATCCTCCTCTTCTCCATGGTAACCACCTAAATATCTATAAATTTAACTAACAAAAATATATGTTTCAAGTTAAAGAGAGACTGTATCAGAAATCTATAAATACCCATAGCACGAGTAGTTATAAAATAAGCCCTACCAAAATTACTAACCAATCAGAAAAATCACTCAATGTATTTTATAACTGAAACAACCTTACCAACAACAAGAGCATTACTACCACCTATAGGAATAATCCTATTCCTAACTTTTATAGCTAAAAATTTTTCAATCTTATTAATAATTCCCAAAACCAACTTATTATCGTATATTGCTAAAACCTTGTCATTTTCTGTAAAATTAGCTACTCTAACCACGACAATTATATCATCTTTATCTACTTTAAAATCCAAACAGCTATCGATAATATCAGGCTCTGTAACTCTCAACATAAAAACATTATTACTATCTTCGTAAATGTTAAGAATATACGGGGAAACAGACACACTCTTTTCAAGACCGTCTAACTTGAAATACTTCTTAAACTTCTGAATACCCCTATAAATATCTACACAAACAGTACTCATAGAGTAAAAACCAGATTTTTCAGTCAATACGATACCTCTAGGGATGTTCTTCTTTATCTCAATGTAACCTTTTCTCTTAAGTTGGTTAAGTCTTTGAGCAACACTCTTTATATTGATTTTTTGATTTTTTGCAATCTCCTGGTAAGTAGGAGAAAAAGAGTTTTTTTTGATATATTCTATTATAAACTCTAGCGTTTTCGCTTGTTTAGAGGAAAGGTCATCCCACATAAAAACATTAATAATTTTAAATCATAGCAAGTACCTCTAACAATTAAAGTACTAAAAACCTTTCAAATCTTAACAAAAAACTCCATACCACCATTGATACCATTTATGTAACCAAAACCAAACTTAGCTCTTATAATATATTCTTCCAATAACAAATCAAAAAATAACTCCAAATTAAGTAAATTACCAACTCTAAAAGTATTACCAACTCCTACTTCAAAATTAGGATAAAAATAATACGATAAACCCAAATCTACAGCAGGTAAAACAACAAAAAACTCAAAATCAATACTACCTAAAACACCAATTAAAAACTTAAAATCACCAAACCTATAGAAAATATCAAACTTAAATTCTACAGGATCAAATAAAAGTTTATACTGAACATACTTAGTTGTATACAAACCTAAATTAAAATTCTCCACAATAAAAAAGTAACTTATATTATCTAAAATATTTGCTAACGAATATAAATCAACGGATAGCGAAATCTCCCTATAATCTAGAATATTCTCGTAAGAGAATTTTACTGTAGTACCTAAAGGAAAACCTAAAATATCCCTATCAACGAAAGAACCGTATATTTTAGCATTCCAAAATTGAACAGATTCTTCAATATATCCTGAATAACCATAAATAGGTATATCCAAAATAACATTAAGACTAGCTCCAAAAGAAAAATAAGAATTAAATTTGTATAAAAAATCACTACAGATCCCCTCACTCTTATATAAAGCAGAAGCAAATAACCCCCTATAATCCGATACTAGAACCTCATACTTTTTAATACCAAAAGAGATATTACTAAGTACAAAAATACAAAACAAAATTAATAAAAAAAACTTTTTCATGCGAAATAATTTAAAAAATCAAATCGAAACTTTCAACAAGTCAAATCCAAAAACGATTTAATAATTCACTTCACCTAAGATGAATTTTTTACTAAATGCTAAAATTACATTATTAATACCTTGTTAATAAACAACCTCAATGGAAATTTAACTTCTAACGATGATAAGTTAATATACTCGATTTTCAGACAAAGTAAGACTTTAATCTCTCAATGGTATAGTTTAGCATACCATTTTAACTAAAAAGAAAATTACAAACACATTTCTAATGTAGTTCCTCGTCATATTAATGGTACGCCCAAATACGCTTAATAACTTTATTAGATATATCCTCAAAGTTATTCTTGATAATCTTCTAAAATATCACTGATAATACTTCAAAATTTACAAAAATTCCTAAAAGCATCACTCCAATAAATTACCCTTATCCTTAGAAACCATAGGCTTCGGTCGTAAATTTGTAAAGTAGTTTTTCAGAAAATCCTTATAACTTTTACTTTTCCAATTCGTTGAATATAGCCAAATCTAAATCATTTATTGAGGTCGTGTCAAAAATTATATTTAGCTTTCTACACCTGCAAGATGTGATGGTGTGATCTGGAAATGGTTTTTATGGTATGTTGCTTTATTTTTATGGTCTTCCTTTCTTTTTTGGTTTATGAAGAGTCATAAAAAGATAGCTTTTTTGGATATCCATAGGATTATGGATCCTTTTTGGACTAATGTTTTGTTGTATTTAGACAAGTTCCTTTTGTGGTATTATTTATTCATAAGGTTAATTATGCACCAAAGTCCTATCTTTCCAAGAAGAGTATAGATTCTTCTATAGTATTTTTGTTACATAACTTTCTAAGAATATTAGTTTCTTGGAGCTATTTCTTTAGGATTTTTCTATAAACTTAGAACACCTATTCTTACTCACGACTTGTTCAGCAGGTACTCTTAGAAAGCTGTGTTAAAAATTTATTTTCCTAAGTTTATTTTTTACCTACTTTTTTTAGAAGATATTCAAGTAAGTTCTTCTACGGTGCTTATGTTTCATAACTTCTAAAGAAACTGTAGTTCTTCAAAGTAATGGTCCTTTTTAAAGGTTATCGAAGATATGGAAATATTGTCCTGAGAGAACAAAAAAATAGAAATAACATAACTTCCTAGGAATGGTAATTTCTTAGAGTAACGGACTTTTGCTTTTTTGAAGGCACCTTTTCGTTATATTTGATAAAGATTAAGATACTTATTTAGGATTCTAGTGATGATTAAGTTTGATGTTTTAAAAAAAATAATCGAGTACTCAAAAAATTTCTATTTAAAGAGTAGAATAAAAGAAGCATTAACATTCACAATAGAATACATTAAAGATTCCTTCAGATTTGGAATAATACAAAAGTATGTAATAAAACAGTTTCTTCTTGTATTTGTAGCAAGCTCAATATTCTTAACACTTTTAGCAGTAGTTTTTAATCTTGTTATGGATCTAAACTGGTTTTTATCGAAGCCAGACGTTCTAAAGACAAAATTTAACTATATCATGATAGTCTATGTCCTTAAAGGTCCACAACTATATTCATACCTAGCACCTCTATGTATTCTACTAAGTATTTCATATACCATATCGAGGATGTCTAGGAACTTTGAACTAATAGCAATAGTAAACGCAGGAATGAGCCTAAGAAAACTTTTTGCACCAATGATAAACGTAATAATTGTCATATCAATACTTTACTTTTTCTTTCTAGATCAAGTAGTAACCCTATCAGGTAAGGAATCAAGAACAATTGAAAGAGTAAAAATATGGGAAGAAACAAGTTTTATAGAAAACCAAGTTATTAGCGATATTACCACTCCTATAAAAAGTCTAAACAAAGCTATAACTTACACAGAAATAGGCTTTCTATCGATAGAAGGCAAAATGGAAAATGTAAAAATAAACAAGTTTTTCGAAAGAACTGGTAAAATTGACTTTGAATCCAGAAAGTTTGAAGGTGGGCTAGTAGAATACAAAATAAGTGCAAAATATGCAAAATGGGATAAAGAAATAAATAACTGGAGAATGTACGATGTTGAAATACTTGAGTTTAATGAGAAAAGCGAATTAATATCAAGGAAATACCTAAAAGAATTTGTACCAAACTTTAAATTAGACCCACCATCATTCTTTTTCCCCAAAAAATACGATTTTAACTATTTAACCTTATCTGAAATGGCAGAAGAAATAAATAAATCATCATCAATAAAAGTGTCATTCGAAGGTGGGAACTATTACCAAAAACTAATGATTATGTTATCAAGACCAAGCATATCGTTCTCCATAATTATATCAGGTTTACTAGCTCTGGGTTTTGTAAAAGTTATATCGAGAAATCTAACATTCATAAATATGGTGTTCCAGTCAATAATAAGGTATGTAGTATATTTTATATCATTCTTAGGCGGAATGTGGCTTGGAGAAAACAGAATACTACCACCAATAATAGCAATATGGTTACCTAACATAATATTCCTTTCTTACTCTATATACCTAAACAGCAAAATAAAAACTTAGCACCAGAACTATAACGTTATATCCAAAAGAATCAGACTAATTCGAACGTTTCTCGACAGATAAAGCATGTACTTCGAGGTTTTCGTATTTTGCTAACCTTAAGATATCGTTTTTATCGTACTCTAAATTTTCACTAGACCATTGAACAACATTATAAAATTTTACAAAATTATAAACACCCAATGGCGATGAAAACCTAGCAGTTTTACCCGTAGGTAAAACATGGTTTGTGCCTGCTATATAATCAGCCAAAACAACAGGAGTTGACTCTCCTATTAATACCGTACCAGCATTTCTAACAAATCTATCTATATTATTAATATCTATACCTTTAACTATGACTTCTAGATGTTCTGGAGATATCATATTTACGATTTCAAAACACTCTTCTACACCTTTAGCTAATATGAATAATAGATTATTCATTGAGCTTTTCAATACCCATTTATCGATTCGATTTACTATCGATCTTATGTTGTCTTTTACACTACTTATTAAATTTTCGTCGATAGAGATGAAGTACCCACTTGAATCGGGATCATGCTCCAATTGAGACAGTAAATCAAGAGCTATGTAATATGGGTTCCCATGATCAGCAACTACCGCTATCTCACTTGGTCCTGGTAACATATCTATTCCTACCACTCCACTCAGTACTTTTTTTGCTGCAACAAAATACTTATTCCCTGGTCCAACTATCATATCTACCTTTGGAATACTTTGAGTACCAAATGCAAAAGAGGCAACAGAAACAGCACCTCCTACCTTATATATACCATTAACACCTAACTTATTAGATAAATAAATCAAAATAGGAGAAACTTTACCATTTCTTGAAGGGGTAGATACATATATCTTATCAACTCCTGCAACTTTAGCAGGTATTACATTCATAATAAGCGTTGAAGGATACACCGCCCTACCACCAGGAACATATACACATACACTTCCAACAGGTTTCACTACTTGCCCTACTATACCATTTGTTTGTATAAACCATTTATCCCTCAAATTAAAGTACTCAAGTTGGGCTTTATGAAATTTATAAATCCTATCTGAAGCCTTCAAAAAACTATTTGCTACATCTATTAATTCCCTCGATCCCTCCACTATTTCAATAGATTCCTTTATCTCTTCATCAGAAACCATAACAGAGAAACCTTTGGGAGTACCATCAAACTTCCGCGTATACTTTAAAACAGCCTTATCACCATATCTAACAACATCATCAATAATCTTTTCAACAGTTTTTATCAATTTTTTGTCACTAAATATTTCAGCACCTCTAACCCGAATACTATCAAAAATCTGCCCATATATGTTCGTTACCTTCATATAAAAAATTCTAAACAAACCCGTAATTCTTTATAAAGTTAAACTGAAGTAAAACCTACCACCACAAAAAACTACTATTCTCAAGGAAATTTATGGAAAAGAAATATCACAAGATAACTCATAAGAATAAGTTTTAAGAGTTAATGAATTTTAAGAATTAACTCAAGGAAAAAATAACATGAAGTATGTATCATCTAAGATAGGAACTTAAATTCTTATACTAACATTTTAAATAGAAAGAAGCCTTCTTCAAACAAGCTATCAACCGAAGAACTTAAAGAGAAAAATTTTAGAGCTCCAATTTTCTACTAACTCACGGGATTTACCCAGTCAAAGTTATGGAGATAAACCAAAGAAAAGTAACAAAACCCAACCTTTATAATCTACAACCTATTTATAGATACACATAGCATGGTAATTTAGTTTGCGATCCAATGGTAGGTTCCGATATTACAATAGATATCTGTATTGAAGAAAGAAGGATAGTTAAGATTTTACGAGAAGATTGAGAGGTTTGCAAATGAATTCTATAGAGTTTTAAAGGATGGCAAAGTTTTGGTTTGGATTAAAGTCTCAAAAAAGATGGCATAGAACAATTAAAAAAATCCTAAAAATCTTTTAATTGTCTTCAAGAGATCCTAGTTAGTATACTTCTTATCGTGAAAAAACAGATTTATTTTATTTTCCTTTCGTCATTAGCAGTTTTCTTACTATCCTTAGTTGTTATCTCCATTAATAACGAAAAGAAAATATACTATGAATTTCTAGAGTTATTAAAATCCGATGATGGAAAAATCGATTCTTATTTACTCTACTTATCAAACAAAGATTTCAGTAAATACCTTTTTCTTAAAGGCATAAAACACTTTTGGAACAATGAACCAAAAGAAGGATATAGTAGTTTAGTTAAAGCGCTATCTAATGGTAGGCTAAGGGATAAAGAAATAGGAATATCAAAGTTTCTAATAGGACAATACCTACTATTCGAAGAAAACAATCCGGAAGGTATTTCTTTTTTGACTAGCGAGGAATCATACAAGTTTTTTCACTACTATGTAAACTATGCTTTAGGTATTTACAACTTCAACAAAGAAAACTACGATGAAGCTATAGAATTCTTTAATTTGGCTACGAACATTCCTAATGAAGAGATAAAAAAGGACATATTTCTTAGAATATATTTTATAGAAACTGCAAAATATAAAGATGTTAACGAAAACACAAAAAAAACCCTATCTAGTGTTGATAAAACATTGATCAAGAACCTAATAAAAAACTAATCTTTTGCAACTAAAAAACACCTCACCTTTGAGTTACTTACTTTCTCTAACGTTGGAACTTCTTTATAACAAATTTCTTCAACTATTCCACAACGTTCAGCAAATGGACATTGCTTCCTTATTTCCAAAAAATGTGGCACTCTTCCTGGAATGAATGTAAGATTTGGTAACTTAGAATTAACCGAAGGAATAGAAGATATTAACCCTTTTGTATAAGGATGTAGGGGTTTTTGAAATATATCATTTTTATCACCCTCTTCCAAAACATACCCTGAATACATTATCATTACCCTATCGCATAATTCTCTTGCTAAAAGCAAATCATGAGTTATGAAGAGTATTGAAACACCATAATCCTCTTTTATTTTGTTGAGTACTTTTATTATTTCTTTCTGTATACTAACATCGAGTGAAGTTGTTGGCTCATCCGCTATAATTATCTTAGGTTTCAAAAGCAAAATAAAAGAGATTACAACCCTCTGCAGAATCCCCCCACTTAACTGATGAGGAAAACTTTTTAATACCCTTTCACTACCATAAATACCAACATTATTAAAAATTTCCAAAATTTCTCTTTCAGCTTTCCTAAAATCTATTGAATGCGACTTTGACAATATTTTCAATTGATCTCTAATTCTTAGAATTGGGTTTAAAGCATTTAAAGGATCCTGAAAAATCATTGCTATCTTCTTACCCCTTATTTTAGATACCATTTCCTGCTCAGATAAACTAAGTATGTCTACCCCTTCAAAGAATATTTTACCTTTAATCTCAAGAGATTCTGGCAATATTCTTAAAATAGCCTGTACTGTTATACTTTTACCAGAACCACTCTCCCCAACAATACCTAATATCTCTCTTTCTCTAAGTTCTAATCCTATCTCCCTCACAATAGTTTTACCTGACTTCCTATGTACTATCGAAAGATCATCTATTTTAAGTATCCCATCCAAACGATTTGCCATAGTTACCAAATAATAATCATATAACGTATTCTTGTTCAACTAATAAACACTATCTCAACTTTATATAAATTTAAATACCCAATAATACTATCAACATTTATAAAACAAGACCTCCAAACCTTCATATCTACTACTACCCTTGCTGATAACTTATACAAACTGTCTTTACACGATTACTCACATTCATCATCTCATTACATCCTTTTGTACCAAAAGCAAAAATGTGTACTCTTTAGAAAGCCAAATCAAAAAAATCTGTCTATCCTAAGATAATTCTTTTATACTGTATACTAAGGTTCTTAAGTATAGTAGTTTCATACCAAACATCACTTACTGTAAACAGTTTCACCTTCCTAAAAGCTTTTAACTTTCAATGGTATAGTTTAGTATACTATGGTTTTATATGAAAAATCATTTTTGGATTAAGAGTTTTAATAGACTTAGCACCTAGTATTCTCATAGTTTCTATTATTTCACTTTTTATTTTATCAAGGTAGAATTTAACTCCATCAACTCCCCCACCAAAAGCAAAAATAGTTACAGGTCTACCTATTCCCACAAAATCAGCACCCAAGCAAAGAGCCTTAACAACATCTGAACCACTTCTAAACCCCCCATCAATCCCTATTAAAACATCCTTACCTCTAAGGGCTCTAACAATGTTAGGCAAGACATCAATAGTAGATGGCAAAGAATCGTTTACCCTACCACCGTGGTTAGACACGATTATCACTTTAGCACCAGCTTTATAAGCTAAAATAGCATCTTGAGGTGTCATAACCCCTTTGACAACAAAAGGTAGTTTTGTATAAGATATTATTTTTTTTAGCTCCTCTAAATTTTTGGGTTCAACGTCTTGTTTTTTAAGTTTCATAGTAGGTATTGCTATTCCATCAATGTCCATACCCACAGCAATAGCGCCAACTTCTTCAGCATCTTTTATCCTTTTGAATATTTCTTTATTATCTTTCCTAGGTTTGTATATTCCAATAGCATTACCAAAATTCTCAAATATTCCTCTAATTCCGAATTTGTACTTATCAGGAGTAGCACTATCACCCACCATAGCTAAAGTACCAGAATACATAGCTCCTTTGATAACCCATCTAATATAATCAAGCTCATCAACAACACCACCTAAATTTGTTTTAGTACCAGTCACAGGGGAAATAACAACAGGTAACTCTAACCTAACCCCCAAAAAATCAATCGATATATCTACATCCTCAACAGAATGTATGTACATTGGTAAAAGCT
>JBKBIJ010000036.1:0-13159 GCA_046299455.1 Brevinematia bacterium
ATCCTTAAGTGGGGAAGTATTATTTTCGAAAAAACCATCCATAGCTTTTAGAGAAAGGTAGCTTATTTAAACGATGGAAATTTTAATTTAAATACACTTAAATAGAAAGGAGATATTTCTACATCCTCACTTAAGAGATGAGGTTATAATATAGAAAATTCGATTTTTGTGATATATTTCTTTCTTGTTTCTCCTTATAAGCTTATTTGGAGAATTGTTTTCATAACCTTTAAAGGTAGTTTTTGAGAGGTGGTCTATTTTTAAGGGTTATCTAATTTCTTAAAGTACTCTAAAAACTTTTTAAGTTTTAAAGTAACATTTTTCGAAGATCTTTGGACAATTTTCTGTTTTACTTTTGTTTCATAAATTCCTAAGAGATGGTGTTCTCTCAGAGCGAGTGGATTATTTAAGGAGTTATTCAATCACCTTTTTTTAATACATTTAAGTCAAAGTAAAACTTTTTAAACATTCTCTTATTTTTAGGTGAAGATAGATGTTAAACGGTTACATCTAGGAGATTATACTGTGTCAAAAGTTAAGTTTCTTGGCTTTCTTTTCCTTCCATTTCTCATTAAAGATTATTTGAACAATGTTCTTTTTATAACTTTTAAAGGAAGATATTTTTTTAATCGATAAACCTATTTAAGGAGTGTCGATTTTCTTAGCAATATTTTTTACGCCTTTAAACATTAAAGTATTTTTGAAACATCTTAAATTCTCCTATAACTCAATTTAAGCTAGTACTCTTATTATGGTATACTTTTGTTCGAAGATTTCTTAGGATAGGTAGTCTCTTTGAATAACAGGTATTTTTTGAAGGGTATCTAATTTCTTGGCTATATTTTCGAAACAATTTGTTTAGTGGATTTATATTTCTGTTAATATAACTTTTTAAGAAAAGTAGTTTCTTGGAGTTATTCTCTTATTTTGCTTTTAGAGTGTTTAAATCGAGGGTGTTTAAAGAGTTTAATTTCTAAATTTCTTTCTTCTGCATTCTACTTTACAACTTGTATATTCAAGTGCTCTTATTATGGTATTTCTGTTAGGTTTTGGTGAGTGATTCTATGGGGAAAGTTTTTAGATTTCTATCTAAGAAGTTAATAAGATAGTCTTAAAGGAGAGGAATATACTTTCTTTAACTTATTTATACATATTTTTGTTAATGGTATTTGCAGGTTTTTGACATAATCTTGTTGAATGATTGAAACTATTGTAGTAAAATATGTTAAAATTACAAGTGGTTAGAAATTTTGAAGGTATGGGGATAGAATATGGTTTTAGGTTTTAATAGCATGTTTCCTAGAATACATGATAATGTATATTTGTCTTACAATGCTAGTGTAATAGGTGATGTTGAGATTCAAGAAGATAGTAGTGTTTGGTTTGGAGCGGTTTTGAGAGGAGATGTTAGTTATATAAGGATTGGTAGAGGGTCTAATGTTCAAGATAATGCGGTGATACATGTTAATTACGATTTACCTACTTTGATAGGTGATTATGTTACTATAGGTCATTCTGCTGTTGTTCATGGTGCTATTATTTCCGATTATGTAATTGTAGGTATGGGATCTATTGTATTGGATGGAGCTAAGATTGGTAGTAATGTAATAATTGGGGCTGGTAGTGTAGTTCCACCTAAGATGATTATACCCGATGGGGTTTTAGTTTTGGGCATACCTGCGAAGATTGTTAGAAATCTATTACAAGAGGAAATAGAACATATAAAGAAAAATGCTTTAGATTATATTTCTTTGAGCAAGAAGATGGAGAAGTAGGTGGGAGGTAATATGCCTTACGATAAGGAGATGGTTGATTGAGCTAAGAAATTAGGTGTTTTTGAAAAGTCGATAGATGCCGAAGCTCTCAAATATGATGAAAGAGAACGTCAAAAATTGGCTGAAAAACTGAAGAAGTATACCTCTACTGTTGGAAAATCTGAAATTCCAGCCCAAGGTAATATAGAATTGGTAGAATTATCTGTTAGGAATAGTGATGTTATTGAAGTTGAACTTTCGCTATGGGATAGAATTTTGATTTTTATCATGTCTATTTTTGGTATATCTTCTTCTTCTGAGTATAAAAAGAACAAAGCCTTAGAAGAATTGAAACGAAAGTTAAAGAGAAATAAACCTGTGATGGTTGATTTTTCTAGAGGTTATCTTTCGGAGAATTTTGCCAAAATTATTTTTTCTTTGTATGATTACGCAAAACTTCTTAGATCCATATTCGATGTATTCATCGACAATGAAAATTTCTGGAAAGGTATAGGCGTTGAGAAATCTTCTTGTGAATACCTATTCGAGAACATTACTGATCTGCCTAATGTTGTTGAGAGATATAAAGAGATAAACAATGAATTTATTCAAAAGATTGTTGATAAATCTCAAAGTGTAAAGAGTGCTATAAATATTGTTGAGGAAGAGATAAACTTTGTTTTAAGGTCGATACCTGAAGATGTAATAAAGAGGGCTGATAGCCTTTTCAATAACATTATGAAAGTTAGAGAGTTTGTGTATTTTGATTTTGAAACTATTGTTAGAAGATTTACACAAGTTTCTGAACTAAAGGGAGGTAAACTATCGTTCAAATCAATCTCACCTCAAGGATTAACTAATCATTTGAGAGATCTGGAAAGTATTTTGCTATCTTTGGATGTTGATGATGTTTATACTGCTAACTATATAAAGATTATGATAGATTACGTAGAAAAGTATGCTGGTGGTAGTGTAGATAAACTTAAAGAACTTAAGGAGAAAATAGGTCAAGGGTTTTTCCAAACTATCAACGATAACATTAGAAAACTCAATATTGTAGATTTAGTTGCTTACATTACAAGAGATCCTACTCACAAACCTTTCGTAATAAAAACTAACTACTCCCTCTTTAAGGAGTTTTCTAAAGTTCTAACTGAAAGATATAAAAACCTTACTGTTGCTATGATGGAAGAAAAGAATAGTAAACTTGTGGAAAAATACGTAAACATCATGTTTGGTAAACCTATTGAAATTTTAGAATATGGTATATATTCCTCGAATATTAATAGTTTGTTTTCTAAGTATGGAATACCTAAATTTTTGTACACAAAGTTATTAGTTATTGCTTCTCGTTTTATCAAAGATGTTTGGGATGTTTACCTTAAGGATATTGTTAATACTTTGGTTGTTAGTGGGTCTTTTTCCGAAAAGCAACTTCAGAGAACGCTTTCAGAGATTATTACTAAAGTTGAGTCTTATAAGGTTAAAATGAATGATTTTATTAAAGCAGTTGATCAAGGTGGTGAGTACTATATTTTGTTGTCAAGGTTTATTTCGAATCCTTCAATTCTTTCTAACGAGGGGAATAAAAAAATTGTTGAAAGAAAAGTTATTATAATTAATGGTGTCTGTTTTGAGTTTATGAACGCTTTTAAGGATCTTTTCAGGGGAATGTACAAGATTTTATCATTCATAGTTGAGGATATATATGCGCCGTTTCCAAAAACTGTTGTTAATATTCATAGACTTAAAGGTGCTAGTAATAGGGAATTTATAGAAAGTTTAGAAAAATCTGTTGAGAAAATTAATGCGTTTTCTTCCTTGGTTGCTCTATTTGTGGAGGAGTGATGAATAGAGTCTCTAGTTTGAGAGATTTTTTTAAAGATAATATAGTTGGTTTTTCTGAAAGTGATAATATTGAGGAATTTCCAGCTATGAGTGTTTCTGACGATCAAAATTTTGAATGTGTTGAAGATTCTAGTTTTAGAAAGTCTAGTTTTACGCCTAAGCGTATAATATTTTTTGATAGTGTTGTTAGATTAGATTTTGTCGTTTCAACAAAAGTTTCCATTGCAGGTTTTGTTACATTTGCGCTTGGAGGGTTGTTTTCTGATTGTGGTGAACCTATTGATATTAAGAAGAATATTAAGTACAAAGTTGTTAGAAAATTAATAACTTGTAGAAGTACTTTAAAGGAGGACTTTTTCTATAACGTATTAAGTCTTACTAGCGATGGGTTTAGTTTGGATTATGAAATTGAGTTGGTTGATAGTAGTATTACCAGGATTAGTGAGTTATGGAACGAGATAGTTTTGAAAAGCATTTTACCGAACTTGGAAAGAGGTTTTATATTTGATATTATAAAGGATGTTGATGATAATAGCATTTTGGTTAAGGATGGGAATCTGTATGGATTTACTCATTCACTTAATGTTTTTGGCCATGTTAAGAATTTTAATGTTCCTAGAGTAGTTTTTGATGATAAGAATTTAAAGGGTGGTATTAGGTCAAGCATATATAAAAATAAGTCTACTGAGAATGTTTATAGTTGTTTTGTAGACCTTGGCCGTATGAGAACTTTTAGACCTTTAGGTGGTAGAGGTATGTTTGATTATTTAAGGGTGGATATTGTTTGTGATCATTTTGATAGTTTGGTTTATGATGTTGTTGATAGGTTTAATTTCATTAGCGACTACATTTTTAGTTCTACATCTGTATTTTCAGGTAGCGATAGGTTTCCGCAGAATACTCCTATGATTGAGTCGATTGAGAGGTTTTTGAGGACTGTTTCCGGTGATAAGAGAATAATCAGTAGTATTTTAAGAAAACTTTGTTATTGAAATTGTACCAGGATAGCTTTTGCTTGTGATCTCTAAGTATTCTACGAATGAATCTATTATTTTTGTGTCGTTTTCTTCTTTCATTATTTCTATGAAGCCTTTACCATGAGATAAACTGAATTTTCCTTTCCTTTTTAAGTTATTGAATAGATGGATGATTAAAAACTGTAGTACTCCAGATACACCTGCACATACAATATCTTCACCTTTTTTTGAATAGTTTGAATGCCCTTTTAGAATTATCGTTATTTTTTCTTTCGTGCTTTTTATCTTTACTTCTATCATACAAGAAATTATAATTATATTTTTTTGAAATGTTTAATTGAAATTAAATTTTTACTTTTTTGATAATCTTAGGTTGTTGGGGGGGTTATGGCAGATAATAAAGATCTTTGGGTTAAGTGCCCTAGTTGTGATTATATGATGTATAAGTCTGATTTTGAGGAGAATTTAAATGTTTGCATAAGCTGCGATTACCATTTTAGGATTGGGGCTTTTAGGAGGTTGGAGCTTATAGCTGATAAGGGTTCTTTTAAAGAGCAATTTGCGAATATTGTTTCTTCCGATCCTTTAGAATTTTTTGATGGCAAGGAGTATTATAAAGATAAAGTTAGGAGAGCGATGGAGGAGAAGGGGTTGAATGAGGCCGTTGTTACTGGTAGGTGTGAAATATATGGTATACCAGTTGAGATAGCTGTGATGGACTTTGAGTTTCTTGGTGGTAGCATGGGAAGTGTTGTTGGTGAGAAAGTCACAAGGGCTGTTGAGTATGCTACAAAACACAAGTTGCCTTTGGTTATTTTTTCTGCTTCTGGTGGTGCAAGGATGCATGAAGGTATTTTATCACTTATGCAGATGGCGAAAACTTCAGCAGCTATAAGAGAGTACAAAGAGAAAGGTGGTTTTTATATTTCGGTTTTGACTGATCCTACAACAGGTGGTGTTACTGCTAGTTTTGCTATGCTTGGAGATGTTATTATTGCAGAACCTAAAGCCTTAATAGGATTTGCTGGTCCTAGAGTTATTGAACAAACTATAAGAGAAAAATTACCTGAAGGTTTCCAGAGGGCTGAGTTTGTTAGAGATCATGGATTTGTTGATATTGTTGTACACAGAAGAGATCTTAAAAATATTCTTTACAAATTGATTTCCATCATTCACAATAAAGTATGACAAAAGGAGGTTGTTATGGCTAAAGTTATCCTAAAGCATGTTGCTAAGGTTTATGAAAATGGTGTTAGAGCTGTTGATGATTTTAATCTTGAGATTGACGATGGAGAGTTTATCGTCATAGTTGGTCCTTCAGGATGTGGTAAAACAACCACTCTTAGAATGATAGCAGGTTTGGAAGATATTTCTGAAGGTGAGCTTTGGATAGATAATGTTCTTGTTAATAATATACCTCCAAAAGATAGAGACATTGCTATGGTGTTCCAGAATTATGCTCTTTATCCTCATATGAGTGTTTACAAGAATATGGCTTTTGGATTGAAGCTTAGAAAAGTACCTCAAGAGGAAATCGATAAAAGAGTGAAAGAAGCTGCGGAGATACTTGGGTTGCAAGCACTTCTTGATAGAAAACCAAAACAGCTTTCAGGTGGCCAGAGACAGAGAGTTGCTCTTGGTAGAGCAATCGTTAGAAAACCTAAAGTGTTTTTGTTCGATGAGCCTCTCTCAAACCTCGATGCAAAGCTAAGAGTCCAAATGAGAGCAGAGATAAGCAAACTACACGCAAGGTTAGGTGTAACTACTGTTTATGTTACTCACGACCAAGTAGAAGCTATGACGCTAGGTACTAGAATCGTCGTTATGAAGGATGGTAAAATACAGCAAGTTGGTACGCCTCTTGAAGTTTACTCTTCTCCTGTCAATAAGTTTGTTGCAGGATTCATTGGTAGTCCACCAATGAATTTCTTAGAAGTTATTGTTGAGCAATCCGGTGATAACTATTATGTTAATGAAGGATCATTTAGAATACTACTGCCTAAAGGTAAGTTTAAGAATATCTCAGAGTATCTCGGAAAGAAGGTTATAATGGGTATAAGGCCAGAGTTTTTGTATGATAGAGGTAGTTATACAGGAACAGTTAACGAAAATATAATATTAGCTAATGTTGAAATTACTGAGATACTTGGAGCAGAACAATATGTATACTTTGCTACCGAAAAACACCCATTCATCGCAAGATTCGATCCATTCATACATGTTAGACTCGGTGAAAAAAGAGAAGTTGTCGTAGATCTAGATAAACTTATACTTTTTGATGCGGAAACAGAATACGTTATTAGTTAAATCTTGTTTCCAAAAATTTATATAGATGTTTTCTAGATGATTTTTGGGGTATACTTGCCTACATAATGTAGTATCTTTAGTTTAGAAATATTGTTTTTGTATGAAACTAGTAATGATATTAATTCTAGTGTTTTGTATTGTTTTATTTTCTCTTGGGATGGTTTCTCGTTTATCCGTTCCAGAAATTAATATTTCTAAAGAATTTCTAGATAAGGTTTTAGATTATTACAATGGTATGGATTTTGCAAATGTAGTTTTAGCTTATTTTTCTATTACTAACCTTGTAACAAATTTAGAGCCTCATTTCTATTACGTTTTTGCAAATTCGCTGTATAAGTTATCAAACTACTCTGAGGTTTTAAAGTTTACAAACTTTAATGTTAGTGATGAGTTTTTTTCAAACAACATTATGCTTTTGGTAGGGTTTTCATTATCTGAATTAAAAGAATTTGATCTATCAGAAAGTATTATAAGATCATGTGTTTCTAACCTTTATTTTACGTATTTTGATGAGCTTATTGAATATTATAGGTTTAGGAATGCATTGTTTTTGAACAGATATTATATTTCTTCTTCCGTTGTTACGAAGTTCCTAAAACAAGAGGATATTGACAAGTTGGTAGAATTGTTACCTTCATCTAGTGATGGATTTTGTAGTTTTATTTCAAGATTGCTTAGTAGTCTTAGGAGAAACTCAAGATCTTTTGAGATTGTTCGTATACTTAGGTCAAGAAATTATTCTTATAGTAGGTATTTTTTTGAAATAGGAAAAGCAGTTTTTAATGCAGGTTTTATTTCTGATGGTATTACTCTTATTCTTAAATCTTCATTACCTGATTTAGTTAAAGATTACTACAGAGCTTACCTGGCTTTAGAAAATAAACAATATACTTATGCTAAAAGTTTAATTTCTAATATCATTAGTTCTTACAGCAAAAACAAAACTTTGTTTAATAATTATTCAATATCTTATGATGATATTTTGGTATTAAATCTTAGATTGTATTCTAACGTTAGTTCAAAAGATTTTAATGCTACTGCTCTAAAATACTTGAGAGTGGGGGGTATTAAATTTTTGGAGTATGTGCTTATTAATTATAAATTACTTGAGAAAGAAGTTTATTTGAGTTTTATAACAAATTACTTTTCTAAGTCAGAGTTAAATTATCGCACTAAAAAATTTGTAACGATTTTTGTTTCTTTTAATCTTGCTATGAGTAATATTAGTGATGTTAAGAAGTTTAGTTATTTCATGCTTAACAGGACTAAAGGAACTAGTTGGGAAAAAGAATTTCTATGGATAAATTTTCTTATTAGTGATTCTTATTCAGAGAAATCTGATATTCTAAAGACTATATTGGTAAATTATCCGTTTACTTATGAATACTTATGTGCTTTGGACTTTTTGAAGGATAACGAGACTTTTTGGTTAGATCTTCGAGAAAGTTTTTATTCTAACTATAATCAAATCTTAAGTAATTATGCTAAGGCACCTAATATCAAAGACCTAAATTCTATTATAGGTTTGAAGTTTATGTTTGATGAGTTTGGTTTTAGATTTGATAGTGGACTTGATATTTTCAGAGAAGTGAATAAATTCAAGAGTTCGATACTTGATTCTTTACAGGTTACAAATACTAATATGTTGACTAACGACGGAATATTTAAGAAGTTTGGTTACATAGATTTAGTTTTTAGTAGAGGTATTGTTTTAGATATTCATCTTGAGATTAGGAAAGTGTTACCTATACCTATGTTACGATATCTTAAGCATTATGAGAAGTATAGAATGACAGATTATGTTGTTAGGTCTTATGAAAGATTTGGGCTTTATAGGGATAATATCTTTGATCGGAGAGCGGTAGTGGTTTTAGCTTTTTTGAAAGAGCTTTATCCAACGCCATTTTTAGATAGGGTTGAGTATTATTCTTATCTCTACAAAGTTGATAAGAGCATTATATATTCCATTATGAAACAGGAAAGTAAATATTCACCTTTTGTTGTTTCTTTTGCTAATGCTATGGGGCTTATGCAATTGATTTTCCCAACAGCTAATGAAACCGCTAGAAGGTTTTGGAAAGTTACTAATTCTATATCAATATTAGATATTTTCAATTTAGATAATAATTTACATTTGGGTATTTTACATATCAAAGAACTCATGAATTATTTCTCTAACTATCCACGAAATTTTCAAAATTTTTTAGTTCTGGCTTCATATAACGCAGGATCTACTGCTGTTAAACGTTGGTTGGATTCTTTTAAACCAAAAAATCACTACATCTTTGCTGAAATTATAAGATACCATGAAACTAGAGAGTATCTCAGATTGGTTTTAGAGAATATGTTTATCTATCAAAACTTTGTCTTTAACGATTTGTTTGCTATGAAAAGATGACCTTATATAAAGAGATTTAGAATTGAGGTCATTGTTTTTTAGTAGGAAAAGTAAGGTGGATAGTGTAGCTTTAAACGAAATTTGATATTACGTTTGGATGGGTATGATAATTACCTCATGGTTAAAACTACTAAGAGTAGTTTTCTTGATATCATTTTTCAAGAGAGAATTGTAGTTTATGTTATTGTTCCTTTTGTTATTTCATTTTCTTTTTTTGGTATTGTTATAGAATCTACTAGAATTTTGAGCATGTACAACTCGCCTTATTTCTACTGGTATCCCATTTATTTTGTTTTTATAATTCCCTTTTCGATATATACCAATTCCTCTCTTTTTGTGGGTAGTAGATTCTTAAGAAGTGTTTTTGAGACAGTTTTTGAGGTGTTTTTGTTGTTGCTTTTTAATTTCATTTTTTTGAAAGGGTTTAGTTTTGGTAGGAATATAGGAGAGTTTTTGGATATTGATTTTGGTATATCTTTTGTTTTTTGGGTAGCTATTAGGATTACTAATGGTCATATCGTTAGAGTTATTAATTTCCCTTATGAACTTATTTCCGCCTATGCTAATGCTATTGTAAGTGATACTAAAATTGATGAGGTTTTTGATGAAAAGTATTTTGAGAGAAGAAGTGTGAAAAATTCTTTTAGAAGTTTGGTATTTACTTTTTCTTTTATGTTGATAATAATATCTATTTCTGTTTTGTTATCGAGTAGCATTTTGACACTTTTTTACACGGTTTTATTTGTTTTGTGTGTTTTAATTTTGTTGTTGAATATTTCAAAAGTGTATGTTTTAGAGGAAAGTTATGTGAAGAAGTTATCGATTGAAAATGTGAGTTTTCTTAATAATTTAGTAAAGTTTACATTTGTTTATTCTTTTTTGGTGGTTTTTGTTTCGGTAGTTTTTTCGGGAGTTTTGTATTTTGGTGCTAGGGAGGTATCGTCTAGGTTGAATATTGCTATAAAGGATAAGGTTAGTGAAATTCTTTCTCAGGAGCGGAAGATAGATGAAGAAGAGATAAAGAAAATTAGGGAAAGATTAATGTCAGAAAGTGTTACTAATGAATATGTGGTTCCAAAGATTGAGAGAAGGGAAGGTAAAGGTATTGGATGGGGGTTAATTCTTGTTTTTGTTCAATATGTTTTGTTTGTGGTTTTGTTGATTGTTTTTGTAGGATTTATTTTGAAAGAGGTTTTTAAAGCTAGAGATGTACCAATATTAGGGTTTTTTGTTAGGTTTTATGAGATATTTGTTTATTTGGTTAGTATTTTATTTAAGTGGGTTTTTGGAGTTTTAGGTAGATTGTTCTCTAGAGGTAGAAGAGTTTGGATACCGCAGAATATCGAAGATGAGCTTATTGCATCGATGCAAATAGAGAGGGAAAAGTTATCCAAAGAGAAGGTTGAGGAGATTGAAACTATTGTTAAGATTTTTATTAATATGCTTTTATATACTGTCTATATTCTTCCTTACAAGAGGTCTATGGGAATTGAGGAGTATTGTGATGCTCTTAAAGGTTTTTTACCAGAGTTTTCCAAGCATTTAGAGTATATTTCGAATGTTGTCAATGAGAGTAGGTACAGTAATCACCTTTTGCCCTCTGAAACAATTGATGAACTTAAGAGTAAAGTTAACGATATAATTTCGAAGATTAAATTGAAAGTTAATTTTGTTGAAGAGTTTAGAGGTGGTTAGGAGAATTCCATTACGTTGAAGTCTATAAACTTTTCGAAATTACTGTAAAGTTCATATAGTATTGATAATCTATTTTCCCTTAATTCTATGTTTTGATCCATCACAAAAACTTTTTCAAAGAATATGTGAATAGGATCTTTGAATTCTAGTAACGTTTCAAGTAGGTCTTCATATTTCTTTTCAGTTATGTGTTCTGATATTGTTTCTTTTTTTGATAATATGAGGTTATATAGTTTTTTTTCTTCTTCTGAAAGTATTTCTACGTTTATGTTTTTTGGTTTTGAAAAGTTTGCTTCTATCAATATATTCCTTATTCTTTTAAACAATATTGCTATTTCTATAAAATCGCCTCTATTTCTGAAATTATTTATGGCTTTTACCCTTAAGTAAGCATCGTAGGGGTTAGTTGTTTTTTTAATAGTGCTTTCGATTTCATCTGTTTTGAATTTCATTTCTTTAAATAGACTTTTGAGTCTTGCGCTAAATAGTTGTTCTATTTCGCTCTTGACATCGTTTTTGTCTTTTGATAAAAAATTTTTGTAGATTTCTATTGATTCTTCGAATATTTCAGATATTTCTAGATCATATTTATTGTTTATACATATTCTTGATATTCCTACTACTTGTCTTCTTAACCCGTATGGGTCACTTGATCCTGATACTTTTTCTCCTGCTGAATAAAGTGAAAATATGTTATCCAATTTATCGGCTATTGATATTATGCTTCCGCCTTCTGTTTTTGGTAGTTCGTCTTCTGACGAAATTGGCTTATAGTGTTCTTTTATGTAGTTTGCTATGTTTTGATTTTTTTTGAAGGCTAAGGTATAGTAGTATCCCATTATTCCTTGTAGTTCTGGAAATTCGTATACTACTCCTGTTGTTAGATCGAATTTGGATATGCTTGATGCTATCACTATTTCTTCTTTATTTTTTATTCCTAGTTTATTGCATAAAATTTCTGTTAGATTTTTCATTCTGCTCATTTTATCGTATATTGTTCCGAGTCCTCCAAAGAACACTAATTCTTTTGTTTTTTCAATAAAGAAGTTGATACTCTTCTTGAGGTCTTCTTCGTACAGAAATTTTCCATCGTTTAACCTTGCTGATATTACTTTTTCGTTTCCTTTTATTATTTTTTCGTTTGGTATGGTGTTAGTTACTATTATAAATTGGTTTACTAGTTTGCCATTTTTTGTTAGCGGGATGACTTTTTGGTGATCTATCATTTCGGATACTAATATCTCGTTTGGTATTTCTAAAAACTTACTTTCGAAACTTCCTACTGCACAATCTGGATATTCCACCAAGTTTACTATTTCGTTTAGTAGTTTTTCTGGTAGTATAGGTTCTAGATTTGTCTTTTGTTTTATTTCATTTATCTTGTCTAGGATTATTTTTTTTCTTTTTTCTGGTGAGGGTATTACTTTGCCTTTACTTTCCAGAAGGTATTCATAGTTACTTGGATTTTCTATTTCCGTATCTTCTCCTATAAACCTATGTCCTTTCGATAAGTTTGATGATTTTACTTTTGCTATTTCTAGGTCTATTACTTCATTTCCGAAAATGCACACAATCCACCTTATTGGTCTTACGAAATAGTATTTGGTATCTGACCATTTCATTGTTTTTGGAAATTTGATTTTTTCTAGTATTTTGGGAATTTCAGTTTTTAACAATTCTTTTGTTTCTTTTCCTTTCTTTATTCCTTCGAAGAAGATAAACTCTTTACCATTTTCTTTCATTATTTTTGTTTCGCCTTCGAGGTCTGAAACTGAATTTAGAAAACCTTTTAGTGCTTGTGTTGGCTCTCCATTTTCTGAATAGGCTATGTTTTTTGCTGGTCCTTTTTTTAAGATTTTCTTATCTTCTTGCTTGCTAGGAAGTTTTTCTACCAAGATTGCTAATCTTCTTGGTGTTGAATAAACACTTAATCTAGAATAAGATAAACTATTGTTTGTGAAGAATTCTTTGAATAAACTCTCAAACTGGTTGTGTGCTTCAGTTAGGTAGTTATGAGGAATTTCTTCAACTCCTATTTCTAGAAGAAAGTCTTTTTCCATTTTGCCCTCTTTTCGCGAAAAATTATCAAAGTAACTACTTTTTTGTTTCAAAATACTACGAAGATGTTTCGAGAATTCCAACTCCTAAAACTAGCTTTTTGGTTAGACTATTGCTCTACC
>JBKBIJ010000037.1:0-13102 GCA_046299455.1 Brevinematia bacterium
GAAAGACCTACCAACTTCACCAGATAAATTAAAAGACAAACCTCTTACACCAGGAATACCACCAACATACGATAAATCTAAACCTAAAACATTATATTGACCTTTTTTCCATGAATCCTCAACATAAACATTCCAGTCGTTCGTATTTCTAGGTAATTGATATAAAAGAAAACCACCTGTTGACCCAATACCAAAAGTATTACCAATAGGATCTTTTATATCGTACCTTGAGAACCTAAAAACCAAAGCTGTCTCATTCTTATTTTCTCCAACTGACTTCTCAACTAGTTCATTAGCATAATCTATAAAGGTAACTTTAAACTCGAAACCACTACCCAAAATATTCGGTAATCTGCTATGAATACCTGCACCCTTGTCCGTACCTACAGAAGAAGAGAATTGAAGTAAAGGTTGGTACATATTTATTCTCCAACCTTCGTTATAGAAAAATACAGCTTCACCCCATTTCTGCCAAAATTGAATATGAGAAGCAAAATCATATGCTCCAAGATAAGAAGAAATGTAACCACCACTCGAATAAGTCGAACCAAAACCTGACTTAAATATAGTCCAAAAATTGATACCAGAAGCAGCAGCACCATTCAAATTAATTTCAAAATTACCATAAGGTGACCCCGGATCAACAGACCATATTCTAATATCATTTGTTATTAACGAAGAATTAACATTCAATCCAACTTTAGCATAAGTACCAAACTCTACACCAGAAAAAGCTAAAAAACCAAAGCCACAAACTAAAATTATTACCAAAATAAACCTTTTCATAAATCCCCCCTTAGAACAAATTAGCAAAACCTATCAAATCTACCTGGTAATACCATCCTAGATTATCCCTATTCTGAACACCAAAATTAATTTCAAAGTTTGGACCTTTTATCCCTAAACCAGCAGTAATCCTGTTATTATCTAGACCTATTCTTGTAAATATTGTATCCGCATAAGAAATCTCCGTACCTAACGAAAAATAAGAAGTAGAGCTAGAGTTTAGTCCTAAATTATAAGCTCCAAAAACCTTCATATAAGGCTTAACCAAATATAAAGAAGCCCCTAATTTCAAAGAAGAGTATATTTCAGAGCCCCCAAAATCAGATAAAAAAGCAAATTTGTAAGGCAAAAGATTATACCCAACAACACCAAGCTTTATAAAATCTTCCATGAGAGAAAAATTAACCCCAGCATCAACACTAAAACCAAACTTATCACCATTAACAGTTTCATCGATTTCATGTCCCCTCAAAGACATCGATAACCCCTTAAAAACCACTCCTAAACTAATCATATCTACAAAACTAACCAAATCAGATAAATCTATACCTCTAGCTAAGCCAAACCCCAAAACCATATACCTTAAACCTACATCAACACTACTTCCATAAGAAGAAAAAGTAAAACCTGCTTGGATAAGATCCAAAACATTACCCGTGAGATTAAAGTTTATAAGATTAGCACCTGCCACTCCAAAAGGTTCTGAATACGATACAGATAAAGAAATATCTTCTGTATAGACAATACAAGCAGGATTGTAAATAATTGAATAAGGGTCACTTACTTCAGTAACATTTGCACCACCAAGAGCAACATACCTACCACCAACAAACACAGGTTCAAATATAGCATTAGAACTAAAAACTAACCATAACGTTAACAAAAAAACTACAAAAATCTTTTTCATAAACACCTCCTTAATAAATAACACTAATTAATCTTGTAGCAATAATATCAAGAGCTGCTATATTCTTACCACCAATAACTAAAACATAGTTACCCATAGGAACTAAATTCCCTTTATCATCTTTACCATCCCATATGAACTTATAGTTACTTTCATAAACACCTGGCTTAGCATTAAACTGTATTGCAGAAGGATTATCTGTCAAAAGAATCTTATCCGCTAGAGTCCTAACTAGATTACCCTTCTCATCATATACTTTTATATAACCATCAAAAATATATTCTGTTACATCACTAACATCAAATCTTATTTTGATTTTATCACCTTTTACTGGTATAAAGACTTTGGGTTTATCATCTTCAGTTCCTTCTAAACTACCTCTAAAAACTTTTGCAAAAAACTTAGGCGACCTTTTAGGGTTAATTTGAACACCTGGATAAAAATTAATTAAAGCTTCATTTCTAACGTTTATCCCAATTCTAGGATTACCATCTCCATCAGTAACCCTTATCATTATAAAATTATCCTGAACAGACTTAGAAGAAGGATCAACACCTGATGAATTGTCTGGCATATACTCATAGTTATAGTTACCACTATCAGGACCAGTCGTAGCAACAGCTATTTTTAACCACATATTTGTAGGATTAACATTAGTCATAAACAAATCCCACCTTATTTTACCTATAGCAACTCTCTTGAACATATCAGGTTCCTGAGCTCCATTGAAAAAGAAATCAAAAACATTTGAATTCATATTAGGACTTCCAGGTACGTTACCTGTATCCGCATAGCTACTTATACCTAACTCTTCATCTCCAGTTGCTAAAGAATAAAGCTGAACTCCTCCTTTATTTCCAAATGGATCAAGCTCAACACTATCATTTGGATTCCAAAAACCTATGTACATATCAGGATCTATACCTGAGAAGAAAACACCTCTATTCCACACCACACTAGACTCAATAAAACTTGTTCTACCTTTACCAGGTTCTCTATCAAAATAGATCATCAGATTATTATGTCTACCTGCAGCTTGTCCCCTAACTGCAAAGTATATAAAATTAGTATCCCAAGTTAACCATAATTCCGAAAGCTCAGCTTTTGTAAGGGTATCTGTATCTCTACCAGGATAAACTGAATCATTGGTTGACTCACATTTGTTCTCATAATCAAAACCATAGTACTTAAGCATTTGACCACCATTGTTTGTTAAATCATTTTGGTTAACAATCTGTCCATAAGCTTTATTTAAAGCATTAGTAGGAGAGATAAGAAGTTCATCAGGATCCCAACCCATAGAAAATGGGTCCCATGTTGTTGTAACCCTAATGAGTATATTCTTGTTACTAGAAGTAACTGCAAACAAATTAGCCAAAAACAAAAATAGTAAACTAAAAACCAAAATGCTCCTAAAATACTTAAACAATACCATAGACATCCTCCGTCTTAACGCTATTATAAAAAACAAAAAAAACACTTTCAATAGTTTTTGAGAGATTGTTTCAAAAATCAAATTTCCTTAAGCTTCTTCTTTCCGCATCTATCCTTACAAATTATAAAGTCATATTTTTGAAACAACCTCGATTATATGTGAAAATCTATTCTAAACGTAGAAGTGATAGCTTTGATAAAACAATTATCAACTTTTGACATCTATGGATTTACGGTTTTCAAGGAAATTCATTATAGATAAAATTGCTGCTGGCGTTACACCTGGCAATTTAGAAGCCTGCGCTAAGTTAAAAGGCTTAAACTTTGTAAGCTTTTCAACTATTTCTTTGGATAAAGACTTTACATTCTTGTAATCAAAATCTTCTGGTATCTTTACACTTTCAAGTTTAGATAATTTCTTAACAGCTCTCAACTCTCTATCTATATACCCCCTATACTTAACTTCTATACATATGTGCTCTATTACATCATCCGGTATATTAAATGGAATGTTATCTGTAAACTCGTACAAGTATTCCCACTTAAAATTATCTCTTCTTAACATCTCTTCTAAGGAAACTGGTTTATTGATAGGTTGTATTCCCATACTAATAAGCTTGCTGTTGTTAACATCATTTGGAACTATATACTCTTTAGATAGTTTTGAAAGGATATCTTTAACTATCTGGGATTTGTATTCGATATTTTCCCACATGAACCTAGGTAGCAAACCTACTTGATAACCTATTCTTGACAATCTAAAAACAGCATTGTCTTCTCTCAAAAGAAGTCTATATTCTGACCTCGATGTAAACATTCTGTAAGGTTCGTTAGTACCTTTAGTGGTAAGATCATCTATAAGTACACCTATGTAGCTTTCTGTTCTACTTAAAACAATAGGAGATTTACCCATAACTTTAAGAGCTGCATTGATACCAGCTAGTATACCTTGGGATGCAGCTTCTTCATATCCTGTTGTACCATTAATCTGGCCTGCCAGAAATAAATTTTCAACAAGCTTAGTTTCCAACGTAGGATAAAGTTGAGTTGGATCGACATAATCATGTTCTACTGCATACCCATACCTAACTATTCTTACATTTTCAAGACCTCTTATACTTCTCACAAAATTTAGTTGAGTATCAAAAGATAAACTAGTAGATATACCATTAGGATACCATTCATCAAACATTATACTTTCAGGTTCTATAAAAACATGATGTCTATCTCTTTCAGGGAATTTAACTACCTTATCTTCTATAGATGGACAATACCTAACACCAGTACCCTTTATCATTCCACTAAACAAAGGAGAAGTGTCTAGATTATCTCTTATTATACTGTGTGTTGTGGAATTAGTGTAAGTTATATAAACTTCCTTTTGTGGTTGAAAGGGGAATTTGCTTCTATCAGTCCACATTGAAAATGGTTTGAAGTTAGGATCAGTTTTCTGTACTTCCATAACAGAAAAATCTATGGTTTTACCATCGAGCCTAGGAGGGGTACCTGTTTTAAACCTTCCAACATTAAACCCCAATGAAATGAACTGTTCAGATAGCTCACTTACGGGATTTTCTCCCATCCTACCACCTGGTGTAGTATTTTTCCCAACAAATAGCATACCCCTCATAAACGTTCCAGGAGTTATGATAACAGCTTTTGCGTATATAATTTCACCGAAAATCGTTTCTATTCCAATAACTTTCCTATTATCTAAAATTAGTTTTTTCACACTACCTTGCTTAACAGTAAGGTTAGGTTGACTAAAAACAACTCTCCTCATGTAATCACGATATTGATATTTGTCAATTTGAGCTCTTGATGCTTTAACTGCAGGACCTCGGGAATCATTAAGAATCCTAAATTGGATACCATTCAAATCTGCAGCTTTACCCATCTCACCACCAAGAGCATCAATTTCCCTTACCAAATGTCCTTTAGCAGTACCACCTATAGATGGATTACAAGACATCTGGCCTATGGTATCTATGTTCAAAGTAATAAGAAGAGTCGGTACACCAATCCTAGCACTAGCAAGAGAAGCTTCTATACCAGCATGACCACCACCTATTACTATTACACCATATTCTTCTGGAACATATTTCATATTAAAATAAATTTTAAACAAAAAAATAATTTTTTTCAAAAAATTTGACTTAGCCAATTCATTTTTTTATATTTTCAAAGTGCTTGACAACGATAGAAATTGTAGAAAACCTTCATATTCTGGGTCTTTTTATCCATCTGAAAAATTTGAACTCGAAAAGATGATAACAAGTCTAATCGAAAAATCTGATGTACCAGAGCATATTTTAAAAAGTGATATATTAGCAGTAGTAGTACCACACGCAGGATATAGGTATTCAGGCAAAATCGCAGCATACTCGTATAAATCACTTATTAATAAACACTACGATGTAGCTATAATTCTGGCACCAAGCCACCACTTCTACTTAAATTTTTTCATAACTGACGACAGAGACTACTACCAAACTCCCTTAGGAATAATCAAATTGAATAAAGAGATAATAGATTATTTAAGAAATAAAAAAGAATTTGAAATATCCCATAAAGTGCAAGACGAAGAACACTCCTTGGAAGTACAATTACCTTTCCTATACCAAGTTTTCAAAGGGAAAATAGAAATAGTACCAATACTATATGGAGAAGAAAATAGGTTATTCATGATCAGGATGTCAGAAATATTAGAAGAAGTAATGGAAAAATTTAACGACAAAAAGATATTAATAATCGTGTCAACAGATCTATCACACTACCACCCATACAAAGAGGCATACGAGATTGATACTCAACTATCTAAATTAGTATTGGAAAGAGACTTTGAAAACTACGTAAAATTACTTTACAGTAAAGAAATAGAAGCTTGTGGTGCAGGACCTTTAGGTACTTTCATTTTCTTTGCTAGCAAAAACCAAAAAAAAGTAGAGATACTAAAACTACTAAACTCAGGAGACACCAGCGGAACCAAAGACTTTGTAGTAGGCTACATGTCAGCAGTAATGTACTAAAGTACCTCTCTATAAATCTTCTCTACACTATCTCTCGTAGGAGTATACGGTGAGTTATTCAAAGATGAAGTCATATAAGAAACCACATCATCAGCTAAATATTTCACATCTGATTTTTCAACTCCCAAATCAGATAACCTTTTATTAAGTCCAAAATATGACAACATATATTCAAAAGCATCAAGCATTGTATGCAATATTGCAAAGTCATTATTCCCCTTAGTTCTTATACCCATAGCTTCAGCGACTATCCTAAATTTATCAACAGCAAACATAAAGCTATGTTCGATAACTTTTTTAAAAACCACAGCCAAACCTTGCCCATGTGAAACATGAGGGAATCTAGCACTTATAGGATGCTCCAAAGCATGCATAAGACCAACACCACTTATATCTATAGCAACCCCTGACAAAACAGAAGCATACTGTAAATTCTTCCTAACCTCAAGATTGCTACCATCGTTATATGCTCTAAATATATTGTCAACTATTAATCTTATACTCTTTTCTGCAAAAGCCTGAGTCATGAAATTAGATTTCTTAGAAACCATTGCCTCAATAGCATGCGATAAAGCATCTATAGCAGTAGTAGCTGTAAGAAATTTATTCAAACTCAAAGTCATAGAAGGAATAAGTAAAGAAAAATAAGGATAGAGAACATCCATCTTTATAGATCTTTTTTGAACTTTCTTTGGATTAGTTATTACAGAAATTCTATTAACCTCACTCCCTGTGCCAGATGTAGTTGGTACCGAAATAACCGGGATAGCTTTATCTGCAACTTTAACACCCTCTGCATAATCCCAAAGATCTACACCAGGATAAACTAATTTAACAGAAAGAGCTTTAGCAGTATCAATAACACTACCTCCACCAATAGCAACTATAACATCTGGCATAAAATCCTTAAGAAGTTCAAAACACCTCTCAACCAAATCTGTAGTAGGATTTGGTGTAACCTCAGAAACAAATAAAAATTCTTTACCTAAAGACGAAAAAAATTTAAAAATTCTTTCATACTCATCAGATAGCTTGAGATGGTTTTTTCCAGTTAAAACAACAATCTTACTAAATTTATCAAAAACACCTACATTGTCTTCAATCCCCTTAAGATCAAAAATCAAATTGGTTTTAGTTAACGAAAAATATTTCATCATACTTAAAATTATAAAGAAAAAATACAAATAATCACAAGAACAAATTCCATCAACGACATGAAAATGTTTCAGAAATTTATAGAAATACTACAAATCCGCTAGATTTATAAATAAATACAAATTCCATAATTCCAAGAAACTACATCCATTTAGATATTAAAGATCATAATGAATTGTGTACTTTTGTTTTGCTTAAATTTAAAAAAACCATCATTCAAGAAATTCCTCCCCAAGAAGTTATGAAACATGAATAAATGGTAGAAAGAAATTTAGTAAATTGGAATAAGGTCCACCACTCTAAGAATTACTTTTCTTTATAAGTGATGTTGAAAAGAAAGTTTTATATTAATTATCATTCATTAAAGAGGTAAGATAATGGGCAAAGAAAACAATATACCTTTAAAGGAAATAGAAGAAATAGCAAAGATATTCAAAGAAAACAACCTAGAAGAAATTTCAATAGAAACTGAAGAATTCTCAATAAAACTTTCAAAGGAGATAAAACAACCTAATCTTATACCAACTCACATATCAACAATTTCTCAAAATACATCACAAATACATCAAACTACGTTACAAACTAAACCACAACAAACCCAACAAACTAAACCACCTTCTCGAGATGAGTTCGAAGATGAAACAAAGTACCACAAAGTAAAATCTCCAATAACAGGAACATTCTACAGAGCTCCAGCGCCAGGAGCAGAACCATTTGTAAAGGAAGGAGATCACGTAAACTCGGGCCAAACATTATGCATAGTAGAAGCAATGAAAGTAATGAATGAAATAAAAGCTTCAGTATCTGGTAAAGTCATAAAGATATACAAAAATAATGCTGAAGTTGTAAAAGCAGATGATTTATTAATGATAATAGAAATGGTATAAAACTATGAAAAAGATACTTTACATCTTGAGGAAAGAATTAATAGTATATTTTACAACACCAGTCGCTTACATATCGATGTTCTCGTTCCTTGTAATATCAGGTTATTTATTTCATTTCTATATATCGTACACAAGAATATCGGACATGAGCAGGGTACTTAACAACATGATAATCGCTGGAATGCTTATATCTCCCTTACTTACCATGAGGCTTTTGGCGGAAGAGAAGAAAATAGGAACTTACGAACTTCTAAAAACATCCCCGATAAAAATCTATCAAATAGTAATAGGTAAATACCTTTCGAGTCTAATAATATTTTTAAGTGGTCTAATGTTAACATCAATATACGTCATAATAATATCTATATATGGTAAGCCAGATTACGGTCCAATAATCTCAGGATACATAGGTTTTATACTAACAATGAGTACTTTCTTGGCAATAGGATTACTAGCTTCTTCCTTATCCCAAAATCAGATGGTTGCAGGTATAGTGGGATTTGCTATGATATTTTTACTTTGGTTTATAGATGTACTAAGTGGTATCGTAACAGACAATACAATTTCAAGTATCCTCTCAGAAATATCGTTTCTAAACCATTACTCTAATTTCTTAACAGGCATAATCGATACAAAAGATATAGTTTTCTTTATATCATTTATACTACTTTCCATAACCTTAACAACGAAAATACTAGAAACCAGATCTTGGAAAAATTAAATTACCAAACCCACTTTTCCTTTTCTTGTTCTATGTAGGGTTTAACTTCTTCATCAAATATTTTATTTATTTCCTCCGCACTAACTCTACTAAACTTACCCTTGAATCTAGCACCTTCATCTATAAGTATCTTCTGAGAACATAAACTACCAAACACAAAAGAAGTTCCCAAAAGAATTATTTCATTTACTGCAAATATATCTCCTTTAACCTTACCTCCAACTATAACAATACTACCATAAACATTACCTTTTACTTTAGCAGTAGACCCTATTATCACCATATCCAAAGATTTCACATAACCTTCATAATTACCATCTATTCTAATAGCACCATCTACAACAAAATTACCTCTAAATATTGTGTTACTTCCTATAACTGTATTTACCTTTTTCAGAAATATTTTTTCTTGGCGTAGTATCTTTTCATCGAAATTGTTATCCATAGCCTTACGATTTTCCTCCTACTAAAACGTTTTTGACTAATATATGTGGTCCACCATCACCAACAGGCAAAGGTGATTGATTGGATTTACCACAACCTCCCATGGTGCTGTGTATCTTCAGGTCATTTCCAATCGCTACAATGTTGTTCAAAGTTTCAAAAATGTTACCTGTTAAAGTTATATCTCTAAGCAATCTAGTCCGCTTCCCATTCTTAACTTCATACCCATAAGCAGAAGAAAAAGTAAACATCTCTAAGTTTGTCTGACCACCTATAAAATCTACAACATATATTCCGTCACCCAGCATTTCAAAAAGGTTTTCCAACGGTGTATCTCCGTTATCAATAAAGGTATTAGTCATTCTAACGATAGGTGGATACTCATAAGATATAGCTCTAGCATTACCACTCAAAGGCTCATTCATAACTTTAGAAGTGATCCTAGAATGTAACCTGGCATTAATCATCCCATTCTTAACCAGATAAGTCCTACTTGAAGGTATACCTTCATCATCGTAAGGAGTATAACCAACAACACCCTCTATACTCCCATCATCAATTATATTCAAAAAATCTGGACCAAACTTTCTTCCAACTCTCATGACTTCAGCAAGTTTAGGATTAGTATAGATATGATCTGCTTCAGAAAGATGACCAAAAGCTTCATGAGCAAAAACCCCTGCAAGCTTGGGATCTATTATAACATTGTACCTACCACCTTGTACTTGATCAGCATGTAAAAGGTCTACAGCACGCTTTGAAACCTCTTCAGCCAATACATACAAATCGTTTACAACCTCAAATCCACCATATCTAGCAATAGATTCAGCACTCCTCTGAACATTACTACCATCAACAGCATAAGCTAAAAAAGATATACCACTATAAGTAAACTCCATTTCTATCTCGCTACCCTCCGAATTGACATAATACTTCTTTTTCCTAAAATCAAGATATCTAACTCTAATACTCCTTATCTTACTATTACTCTTTAATATTTTAGCGTAAGAATTACATAAATTAATCTTTTCCTCTAAGCTAACGGAAAATGGATCTATACTATACTTCGTTGACACCTTATCAACAATAGGAGAAAACTTAGCAACATCAATTTTACTCTTCAATCCTAAAATATTAGCAGAAGACTGAGTAGACTTTAGTATATCCTCAAGTTTTTCAAAAGAATTAAAAGATGAAAAAGCTAAGCCCCCATTACTGAGAACTCTAACAGCACCCCCAGAGGAAGAATTTAAAGAAGCTTCTTCAACACCAGACTCAGAAACAACTATCCTCGTAGCTTCGTAAAACTCAAATCTAACATCACAAAAATCGCTTCTTAAATCACCAATTTCCCTCTTAATAAGATCTATCATATTTGCCCTCATTAAATATAATAAAACTCAAAAGTATATTATCAAAAACTAAAAAAACTAAAATCAATTTACAAAGAGAAGTAGTAATACCATTTCTCTAAAGCTAGTTTAAAAACTCATCCAACTCCTTTAATTGATGAAGAATATTATTTTCTTATCTAAGAGTACTTCAAAAATCAGTCAGAAGAAAAATAATTATTCTCTTCCTCAGAACATATTATTTTTCCTACTTTCGCTTACGCGTTTTATACTTTCTATGATTTCGACCTTATAATAGATCGTTTCAAAAATACTACCTCCATGCTCAAAAATTAAAAAACACATCTAAGAAATTGAATACCCCCAAAAAGATCAATCATTCAAAGGAAATACCATAATAATAGCACCTATCCAAAACAGTTTGTAAGTATAAACGTTAGGTATTAAGAAACATCGCCAAGAAATTCGATAACTCTTTAAATCGGATAATCTATTAAAAAGTGAAATCACTTAAAGAAATTATTCCTTATGGATTTATGAAACAGGAAGAACAAATATCTTAAGAATTTTCAATAAATAAATTGACTTCTGAATTTATAGAAAACTCTTAGTTGTAATAACTAAAAAAATACTATTCTTTTGTAGCTATGAAAACATAAGTACTATAAGAGTAATTGTCTCAACGGTTGAGAGTACTCCAAGAATACTGCTTCCTTTACTTAGAACTATTAAAAACATAGCTAAGAAATTTGTTAACCCATTAAGAAAGGACTACCACCATCCTCAAGAAGTTATACAAGAGAATAAGCACGGAGAAAAAGAAACCTAAAAAATGTTACCTTCTTATTCATAGGTAATTCAAAATGTATAAAAAATTCAATAGCCCATAAAATTTTATCTCTAAGAAAATACCATTCCTAAGAAGTTATAGAACAAACATACCAATTACTTAAAATAAGTTTCTAGAAAGAAATAAGAAAAAATAGGTCAAAGAAATTGGAATTTTGGTACAGCTCCACTTAAGTGAGAGGCTTTTCGAAAATTTAATCTTTAGCCATACTTTACAGTTAATCCAAATAATTCTTGCATAGATAGGCAAAATTTACAGAAAACTCTTAGTAACATCACTCAAAGGAATTAACTCTCTTTAGAGGTTAAGAGAGAAAAATCTTATTAAGAGTAATTGTTTGAATGAGTTGTAAGGAATCTAAAAGGAAAGGCTCCAATAAATTGAATTTTTGACACAGCATCGCCTTATCATATGTAGATTGTTAATATTCTCTTACCTAAAAAGAAGAGATATTCCAAAAATATCATTTCCTTACTAATGAGTTGTAACGAAGAAGAAACATCCTAAACCTATAGAAAAACCCTAGTGGATACACCCTAAGAGGCTACATTACTTAGAAAGAATAAGATGGTTTAGAAATGTTATTTTCCTACTTAAAAGTCCTCAAAATATATCTAGAAATGAATAGCCTCTTAAAAAGGAGTCTACCTTTCAAGGAAATGATCTTTCTCAAGAATTTACAGAACAAAAGTAATATAAGTAAAATTCTCCAAATAGTTTGTAAGTAGTTAGGAGAGAAAAAGAGAACTAAATAAATTAAATGTTTGAAACAGTCTCAAAATATTATTTTTCCACTTAAAGATGTAGCAAAAATATTACTAATAAATCTTCTACTTCGTAGAAGAACTCTACAGTTTAAGGAAACTACCCTTATTTGAGGTTGATGAAACAAAAGTAACATAAAGAATAATTTGTAAGTAAGGAGTTAAGATATTTCAAAAGTACTTTGCTGTTTAAAAGCATAAAAATATCAACAAGATATCACTATAAACTCAATAATTCCTAAGAAAATACAACCTTTTAGAAGTTATGGAATAGAAAACACAATAAGTGCAATTTTCCAAATAAATTGTAATAAAGAACAAGAGAGAGTTCCAGGAAACTAGAATTTTCAACGTAACCTCATCTTTTTAGTTAGGATGATAACTTTCCTGTTATCGTATAACTTCTTAGAAGTTGTCTCTCGTTTGAAGAAACTATACTTATTTAGAAGTAATGAAACAAAAATATCACAAGGAAGAATTGTTCGAATAATTTTTAGGAAAGAACTTAGGATGCTTCAAAAATTACTTTGTTGCTTAAAAGCATAAAAATATCAAAAAGACATGACTATAAACTCAATAACCCTGAGAGAATATAACCTTTTAGGAGTTATAGAGCAAGAGTACTATTCTGGATAAGTTGTAAGGTGAAATAAGTTTCATAAATTTACAGAAAACTCCTAAGGAAAATGAATTCAAAAAGTAACTTCTCTAAGTGATAGGTTCTTTTTGAGGGATTACCTAATTTCTTAGTGTAGAAGTACAAAATTTGGTAT
>JBKBIJ010000038.1:0-12844 GCA_046299455.1 Brevinematia bacterium
ATGTTTTAGATGAAATATATCATAAATATTTTGTGAATTTTTACAAAATACACAAAAAGTTAATCAAATCACTATATTGAATTTGGTTCAATACATAAATTAAGTTTTAAGGAAAAAAGATAATTAGGTAATTGTGACACAGTCTCTCTATAAATTTGACTTTAAAGTAAGTAATCAAACATAAATAATATTATTTATGTTTGACATAAAAATAAGTAAAATACTTAAAAACAAAATTCTAGACCTTTTGAACCGGGAATATGTTGTAGGTGATGATTTTTTTAAGAACCTTGAAGAGATATATAATTCCGCAACCGAAAAAGAGAAGGAAAACTTCTTTTCGTCTTTTCTATACCTACTATCCCACTTAGAATTCCCAGAGGATATTGCCAAAGAGCACTGGGATAAAATAAAAGAAAGACATAAAGAACTAACACAAAAATTGGGAAGGAATATAAGTATAAGAACATCACTAATAGACTACTTTACCTATGGCAACAATATTATCAAAAAACCAGTTATTATAGAAATATTTTTGTATGATTCATCTGAAATGCGAATATACGTTGATGAATTGACAGGAGTTTATAATTATAGGTATTTCAAAGAAGCACTTTGGAGTGAAACAAAAAGATCAGAAAGGTATAATCTAATATTTTCAATAATACTTATAGACATAGACGACATGAAAAGAATAAATCTAGAGTATGGTGAAGAAAAAGGCAACGATGTAATAAAGACCCTAGCTAGGACGATAGATTTAAACAAGAGAGCAGAGGATACAGTATGTAGGTATGGTGGAGATGAGTTTATAGTAATTTTGCCTGAAACAAGCAAAGCTGGTGCTATAGCATTTGCAAGTAGAATAAAAAGAAAGCTATCAGAAGCGCTCAACGAGAAGAACATTAAAGCAACTATAAGTGTAGGAATAGCAGAGTTTCCAACAGATACGAAAGATCCATCTGATCTATTGGAGTTAGCAAGCAAGGCCTTATACACAGCAAAATTAAGAGGTAAAAACTTAATAACAGCTTGGAACAGAGATCTATATCAGTAAAGAGACTATTTTTTTCAAATTTCCAGCCATCTCATCAAGACTCCAAACAAAATCAACTGCTCCTGCTTTTATTGCGCTTTTAGGCATACCAAAAATGGTTGAAGATTTTTCATCTTGGGCAATAGTTATACCCCCAACATCATGAAACTTCTTAAGCCCCCTAGCACCATCAGATCCCATTCCTGTCATTATTATTCCTATTGCATCTTTACCAACAGAGGAGGCAATACTCTCAAACAGAAGGTCAACAGAAGGTCTAAAAATATATCTATCGTCATCGATAACTCTAACAAAACACTCACCGCCACTGGAGTTAACTATAAGATGCTTACCACCTTTGGCAATTATAACTTTCCCCTTAGATATAGTTTCAAAATCTCTAGCTTCAACAACACTAAAGTTTGGCAGAATCTGTGAAAGGGATTTTGCAAATTCTGCAGTAAAAAACTCTGGCATGTGTTGAACTATCACTATACCTAAAGGAAATCCATCACTCAACTCCAACAAAAGTTTTCTTATAGCAGGAGGCCCCCCTGTAGAAACACCAATGGCCACAAACCTAGGTAAAATCTTCTTTCTAGTAACAACATCATAAATAGAAGGATTCTCAAACACTATCCTCTCTTCCTTAACAACATTTAAACTGCTATCAACTGTAATCAAATCTTTACTACTTTCACCAAACCTCGGAGAACTCCTAATTCCCCATACCAAAACCTTTTCTATGATTTCATTCCTAACCTTATTAATATCCATAGATATTGGACCAGAAGGTTTAGTTATGAAATCTTTAGCACCCAAAGACAAAGCTTTTATAGTTACTTCAGCCTCCCTCTTAGCAAAAGAGGATAAAATTATAATTGGTATATTCTTACCAACTTTTGAATACTCTTCCAGAAACTGTATTCCATCCATCTCAGGCATCTCTATATCAAGAAGTATAACATCGTAATCATCCTTTTTTATTTTATTCAAAGCAATTTTACCATTTATTGCGGTATCCTTAGCATTTATCATAGGATGCGAAGACAATATATCACTAACCATCTTCCTCATAAGAGCAGAATCATCCACAACAAGAACATCTATCTTCTTCATGATAGCTATGATAAATAAAAAAATAATATTAAAACAAATTTTCTAAAATGAGAGTTTTTCAAAGACGTTACTTTTCTATTTAAAATTGTCTAATATAGTACTTATACTCCATAACTTCGAAAGAAAGGTAGTTTCTTAGAATATTGTTATCATTAAAATTAGACTCCTGAATAGAGTTGATATTTTTGACCTAGCCCCTTTTATGCTTGTTGAGGATGCTTTGCTTTATATAAAATTTTTAGTATCTTAATGGTATGGTATGGATATTATAGTGAAGTAATAAATATATTTTTGACACAATCTCTATCTAAAGAAATTTGACACATCTTTTCCTAGACTTTCTTAAAATTGAAAATTAAAGACTAAATTAGTTTTAATTCTAGTAAGAATAGATGGAATACAGTTATATATTGATACTACTTATATCGATATTGGTTTCTACATTAGTCCTCTTAAGAATACTGAAGATTTTGTCATCCAAAAGAACTCTATCCTCAAAATCAAATTTATCAAAGAGATTCCTAACTTTCTGCTACAACAGAATACTCAGCAGTAAAATCACAACAGATATAGAAAGCTACCAAGAAATAATGACAAACTTCTTAAACTTAGTCCAAAAACTTTTTGAAAGTAAGTTTGTTGTTCACTTTAAAGTACATCAAAATACTTTCACATTACAAAATTCAACAGAACCATTCTTCCCTTTCCTATCTTCAATATCAAAACTCAAGAAAATATTTTCAGAAACAAATCTTACAGATCTCTTACCAGAAATCTATATAAAAGCACTATATATAGAAAAAAACAAGCATAGAATTGCAATACCTAACGATATATCGATCTTCACATCTAAAGAATTAAAAGATACCTTTAGAGAACTTAATATAAATACCGTAATACTTGTACCAATATACAAAGATACCATCATATCAAATTTATTCCTAATATTTACTAACAAAATTTACATTTCAGAGGAGTCATTAGCAATCTTAAACACAATAATAGACTTTTTATCAGTATCGATACTTCTAATAGCAAACAGAAAGCTAACAGAAGAACTCCTAAAAACAACCTCGGAAAGTAACCAAACAAGAGAAAGCGTAACAACTTGCGAATTAACTATCGATCTAAAAACCAACGACATAGAAACGAATTGTAACATAGTAACAATGTCAGAGTTGAAAAGTTTTTTGAATCTAGAAGAAATAGTAAAAGAAACCAAAAAAACTGGATCACTCAAAACAATGAAAAACATTGAAATCGAAAATGGATATCAGATACTTTTCGACATAAGCGCAGAATATTTAGCTGACAACAAAATAAAAATAAAAGTATCAAAATTCAAGTACAAACTAGAAAAGACAGAAGATACACTAGTAAAAATTGCAGATCTAATGGAAATACCAATAGTAATAATATCTAAACAAGATCAAAAGATAATAAGTAGTAACAAAAAATTTAAAGCACTATTTCCTGAAAGCAATAAATATGAAGATCTACAATCCCTAAAATCGAGTTTAAAGTATATAGGGGAAGAAATTATAGTACAGAACGAGATGACATTTCACTTAAAGAAAATCTCTACAGAAACAACACAAATCGAGGGAATTATTTTCTATCCAATTCAAATTGCAGATCAAAGAACCGTAATACATCTCTACAACGAAGCACTTAGAATAAGAAAACTAATGAACTCGATGAATCTCTACGAATCTAAAAGTAACTCAGCCAACCTAGAAATTTACGTAAAGTACCAATTATCAGAACAAATAATACAGATAGGAGGAGATTTCTTTGTAGCTAAGGACAACGGCAAAAAGACAATAATAGGAGTATTTGATGTAGCTGGGCATAGCTTATCTGCTGGATTTCTAGCACTAATGGCAAAAAATATCATCGAAAAAGGTATACAACAACAGAAAACCATCGAAAAAATAATAGAGGAATTAAACGAATCAATATTTTCAATAAATGACAAAACTCTAGATCCTGATACATTTTCGTACATAACAGGGATAATATGCGAAGTAGATGTTGAAAAAATGAAAGCCAAAATAATATCTACAGGACATAGATACGGATTAATACTCAAAGAAGATAGCATAATACAAATTCTAAACACAGTACCCATACACAAACCAATTGGTATAAAAAGTAATGAAAAATTTGAACCTTACGAAATCCAAATATCCCCAACAGATAAATTCTTCCTATACACTGACGGTATAGTCGAGCTAGAAACACCGAAAGGAAACCAGATAGATGAATTCAAAATAATAGACTTAATAGTATTCTGCAAAAACCTATCAATAAAAGATACAATAGAAGAAATATTCTCTTACATAAAAGGCCTAAAAGAAGTCAAAGTCAAAGATGATTTTGTGATTTTGGGCTTTAAAGCTAAATCCTAAGGTTTAACGACTATATACCCTCTTTTAATAATAGTAACGAACCTATAATCTGGATCTAACTGTATAGCTACATATTCTCCATCCGTATCAATAACCTCACCTCTAGCAATCTCTTTGTAATTATTGTTCATTATCTTACTAATACTACTAGCGGTTATTACAACCTTATCTCCTACTTTAGGAAATTTGTTAGAGAATCTAGAAATAACTAAATTACCATCAACACCTTCAACTATTCCAAAAGACGGCAAAATTGAAAAAATTTTCATTCTAAAATCCTGATACAACCTCGAAATAATATCATCGCCAAACCTTTGCGAAACACTAAAGTTCGTTAGAGTTAAATAAGAGTTCGGATTCAATACCGAAGCCCTGATATATAAATAATCATTAACAATTTCTGGCTTCAAACTTACAACAAGATCAAAATTTCTATAGTAAAATAAATTCCTTTTTCCCCAAATAATATTCAAAGATAAGTTTACTCCTTTAAAACCACTTAAAGCCCAAAAAATACAATCCTTGAAAAACGACCATTCCACATCAAAAGATGAATCCTCTACCTCTACCAAAATATCTATATTTTTTTGCTTCTGGATAGGAACATTCCATCGAGAAACTTTAGACATATTCGATACATAGTTTTTGATATTATTAAAATAGTCTCGTATCCTAACATCATTAACAAACAAATTTTCAGCAGGCCTAAGTTCATCAAATGAAAAATAATGCGAAACATAATACCTGTAGTACTCTCCTAAACTAAACCAAGCATCATAATTCAGTGGATTCAATCTTATAGCTCTTCTTAGATACAAATCATAATAAGGTAGAGCTTTGCTCCTAAGATTATTTGCTTTAGTAACCCTATAATCAGACAACTTTTTCCTATTATCAGAAATTTCATTCGGTGAAACCTTAATAGAGCTTTCTTCAACATAATACCTAACTACTTCACTTTCAGAATTTCTAAACCTATTAATCAACTCTAAGTACTTTCCTGCCTCAAAAAGAACTTTAGCAAAGACCTCATCCTTAACTTGGATATTAGTTATAAAATTCAAAACTTTAGCATAGTCACCCTTTTTGAAATACAATTGAGAAAGTAAGTAGTATTCTCTATTTTTTTTACCTGGGAAGAGAATGGCTTTTTCTAAGTTCCTTATAGCGCTATCATAATCTCCAACATTAAAATAGTACTCTCCATAAAGATAATATAACATTCTATCAGATCTTTCTATGGTTAAAGCTCTATCAAGAAACTCTTTGGCTTTTCTATAATCTTTCATCAATATATATACCCTAGCAATTTCCAAAAAAATGTTATAACTTTTAAATGATTTTGCATACAAAATTAGGAACTTCTCTGCCTCAAAAACATCAATCATACTCAAAAACCTAGAATACATAACAATAAAAACTATGTTTGTTCTAGCATTTGGATTCTTCAATAATTCAACGGAGATTTTCTTACTTTCATCCATCATACCTTTTAACCTGTACACTTCCATAAGGTAAGAATTGATAAAAACATTATTCTTTTCAAGCTCAAGTGCCTTTCTTAAATTTTTTTCAGCGATCTCTAATTCATCTATTTTCAAACATAAATCCGCTAACAAGATATAGTAATAGATGTTATTAGGTTTTTCCTTGATTGCATTTTCAAGTTCATCTATTGCTCCTTGATAATCAAGTTTAGCAATTAAATTAGATACTCTAGATAAAAAGTCACTACAAAACAAATTACTAGAAAAAAACAATAGAAAAACCAGAAAGAATCCAAGCCTTACCATACAGAAATTTTATCTAAGATCACCAAAAACTTTCACTCTAAAAACTACTTACCATCATACTTGAGTTCTCTCATAGGTAACCTAACAGGCAACAAAATTTTAAATACCGTACCTTCTTTATCAGAGAAGAAATCAATAATACCTTTGTGAAGTTTAACTATTTTGTAAACAATACTTAACCCAATACCTGTACCATTCTCTTTAGTGGTGAAGAAAGGTTCAAATATTCTTGGTTTAACATCGTCTGGTATTCCCACACCATTATCCCTAATCTGGATAACAACAAAATCGTTTTCAAACTTACTAACAAAATAAGTTTTCATTTCTATAACACCATCACTTCCATAGATAGCATCTATAGAGTTCTTGACAAGGTTTATCAAAGCTTGCTTCATCAAATTTCTATCGCACAAGATAAGAGGAATAGATTCATCTAACACAACTTCTACTTTTATTCCTTTTTCTCTAAATTCTGGCATAAAAAAGTCAAGTATCTCTTTAACTATATCATTAACATTCTCATACTTCTCCGAAATCTTATAAGGTTTTAAAGAAGCTATAAAATTATTAACAATGCTGTTAAGTCTATCTATTTCAGAAAGTATTATATCTACCTCCTTGACGACGTAGGACTTGTCGAAAGAATCTTTCTCTAGGATTTTTCTTAAAACCTTAGCATGCAAATACATTGCGGAAAGCGGATTTTTTATTTCATGAGCAACTCCTGAAACAAGATTGGACAAAGAAGAGATAGAATCTTCTTGCATTTTATCTATCTCATTTAACTTCTCCTCAGTTTTATCAGTAACAACAAAACAAAAATTATCAAAATCTTTAGAAGAACACTCTACATCAAAACTCTTACTAACGAAAATCTTATCAGAAACATCCCTCTCAGACAACATCTCAATATCTTCTTTGTGGAAACTAACCCTCTTATCCATCATATAAGCCAAAATTCTATCAACATGATTTCTAAAATGCTCATTCAAAACCCAGCTTCCATTACTCTCAGAAACCAACCCAAACTTCAAGCAAAAAGAATTAAAAAAGGACAATCTCCTCGATGAATCAATTATAAAAATTGCCCTTCTTAAGGCAAAGTCAAATATCAAAAAAAACTTCTTTCTTTCATCCGCCAGCTCCTCAAGGAGAGATAATATGGAGGTCTTTGGTATCTTTTCTATTTTTTCAATTGTATGCCTTACTATCTGTGAAAGATGATCATCAAACATACTCTGAAAGGGAAATGGATTTTATCTCAAACTCATCTTCAACACCCTCTATATTAAGAATCAAAATATCTCCGAGTTCCTTGTCAATCAATTTCACACCCAAAGGCGATCTATAAGATATAATGTTTTTCGATATATCTACATCTTTATCACCTAGTATATGGTAGACAAATTCTTTTCCGGTTTTTTTGGACTTAAGCACAACTTTTGTTCCAACATCAACATAATTTCTCGAAACAGAATCAGGATTTATCACCTTACACTCGGACAGTTCTTTTGCCATCTGTTCCGCAAGAGCCTTAAGTTCTTCTTCTTTTTCTACCAGCTCCGATGTAGGCGAAGAAGCAACCATTTTAGACACCCTGGGTAACTCCTCATTAAGTATTCTGTTATATTCATTTCTCATTCTTTCGTATGTAGATTTAGTTACCATAAAGGCACTTCTTCTATCTCTGGTATCTTCCATGTCTTTCAAATCTGGATATCTATAGTAAAGTTTTTGTCTTAGCATTGAAAGCTCCTTCACACCTAAAAGATCAAACTCCTGAATACATGAGAGCAGTATAAACGATGTATCTTTACCGGATTCAAAAATGATTTTTTCTATCTCTTGGTAATTTTCAAAAATTTCTTTTGCAAAGGAATAAATCCTTTTCGAAATACCTTTTTCCCCCCTTTCCTCAAAACTATACTGTATCGAATATAGAATATTGGACATAATTAAAAGAATATCAACCTTATTGATTCCTACAGCTCTAAAAACATCATCATACTCCTTTTGGAAAACCATCTTAGCAAGCCACATAAACTTCAAATACACTCTAAACTTGTTAGTTCCAGGATTGTTAACAGAATCGATTATACTACTAACTATACTTTTAACCGCATCTATCTTGTCATAACTAATAAGCTCAGAGAGAATGTAATTATTTAGTCTTACCGCATCGACAGAAAACAACACTTTTATAAATATGTCGCTCCAATTCTCAAAAAGCCCTTTAACAACATTCAAGAAATACTTTCTAACATCTGCAAACTCAACTTTATTGACAAACTCAACAATCTCTGACTCGCTCATGTCTCTAACTACAGATATAACCTTTTCTTTAATAGTTTGCTTTAGGTCTTCGTACTTCAACATCAATATCATTCCAGCTTCAACGATTTCAAATTTGTCATTTAATGTATCAATAGCATTCTCAAGAAACTCGACAATAGGACTTGCCTGCGGAACGTTGAGAGTATCAACCTGGGTAAGAAAGTTATAGATAAACTTTAACTTCTCATCAAAAGTAGGAATAACATTTAGTTTCTCTCTTATATTTTCTTCTAGCTTTCTTTCACCAAGGTACACATAGGTGTTTTTACTTTCAGGTGAAACAGTTACATTAACCTGATCCAAAGAATGCCTAACCGAATTCCAAAAATCATCAACTTCTTTATCGCTCATCAAGGATCTAAGTACATCTTTTATCTCCTTGACAGTACCTTTACCATCCAAAGAGATAAGTACCATCTTTACAACTTCAGGTGAACGTCCCTTAATAAGTTTTAATAATTCTTCTTTTTTATACTCTTTCCAAACTCTTATATCATCTAACGGCAAAACATCAAGGGAATAAAAAGCAATATTACTAGACATTCTATGTTGTTTTTTCTTTACAAAATCTATAACAATCCAATCATCCTGGACATCAGAAATAATACCTACTCCAAAATTTTTGTGATAGACATAAACTCCTATATCAAACCTCAACTTCTTTTCAAACTCATTCAGTTTATCTATAATTTCACTTGGACTAATCCTAAAATTCAATTTTTTCCTTATAAAATCAACAAATTCATTCCAATACTTGGGTAATAGAGAATGGTTTGCGTATATAGATTCATAAACTTCTTTAAGGTCATTTCTGACACCAGCATCATTAGGAGTACACCTTGATATGACAAACTTCAAAATCTCAAGAGCCTCGTTGTACATTTCCCTCTTTTTGAAATGCAAAGCTAGTTTATACAGAAGTTTACCGATCTTATCATGGGCAACAAGATCCAAAAGTCTTAAAGATATATTCAAAATATACTTGACATCTACAGAATGCATAGATACGAGTTTTTCAAATACAGTAATAGCTGATGAAGAATTCTTAGATGCAACAAACCTTTCAAGTGATATTTTGTAATAATAAATTGCTTTTTGAATATTTCCCTCTTCTTCGTAGTACTCTCCGAGAAACTTAGGTGTATAGGCATCTCTTGAATCGACCTTTACAAGCTTTTCCTTAATATCTATAAGTTCCTCTTTTCTATTCTCATTTTTGTAGTACTCCTCAAGGATCTTCAAGGCATACTTTTCTTCCCTGTAAGATATAACTTTTTCTGCGATAAAGACTACTATAGACAACTTTTTACCTTCGCTGAACCTCAGCAAAACTTCTGGCATATAGTAAGTATCTATAGAACCTTTCTTGAGAAGTATCATACCAACTGCATACAAAGCAAATATACTGTTAGGATCATCCTTAAGATATTCCTCACACATAGACTGCAAATTACTTTCTTCGCCAACAGATATAGCTTGATCAACGATACTTTCAACCTTAACAAAATCTTTCCTAGAATAATCATCAAGAGAATGTTTTGACAACTTCTCTTCATTGAGAAGTTTCAACATTTCTTCTTTATAATCAACGTTAACTACAGCCATTTATATACCCCCAATTTTAGCTTATTATGTACATCTGGTGAAAATTTCTGTAATATTTTAGCTATGCCTCTCGCAAGGTCGTAATCACCAACCTGAAAGGCATAGTAATCTATAAGCCAAATATAGTTATTTATAAGTCTAGGTTCAAGAATATTCCTCCATTTCCTATCTTTCTCGTATTCCAATTCCATAACTTTAACCCTATCCAAAATCATCTCAACTTCCTCATGAGACAACTCTCTTCTGACATCAAATAAATTCTCTATAACTCCATATATAGGTATCCACTCATTTATCTCTTCCCCCTTATACCCATTTCCAACGACAATCTTAATAAGTCTCTTTATTATCATTGACCTAAGATCAAACACATCAATCTCCTGCGGATCCCAAAAAAACGCTTCCCTAAAAAACAATTTAGACCTATCAATTTCACCAATCTCAAAGTACGCATCAGCCAAATTCGATAATACACCAGAATCATATAACTTATACTCTCTAACCTCCTCCAAAACATCTATACATCTACCAACCTCTCCTATCTCTCTATAACACTTACTCACCTTTATCATTAGATCAATATCAACAACATCAGAAGTACCACCTACTGAAATATTATCAATGGTTGACTGATAATATTTCAAAGCTAACAAAAAAATATAATACTTAATCGCCTCAGTTAAATCCGGAAACTTTCCACAATCGTTGGTATTAATCCAGCTAAGAATATTTTTCCACTCCATAACTAACATATCAGCTATTTTATGATTATCACCCACTTCCTTAATCCTCTTAACCTTTGAAAGGACATACTTTATTATCTTTATACCACATTCAGATTCTTCATCTAAGTTATTCTTAAGAGAGTTTTCAAAAAGCCTAAGCGCTTCTGTTATCTTTCCAGACTTTATAAGAGTATATCTATTCACTTTATCCATCACCAGTAAAATTATATACAACCCAAATTTCATTTTTCTATTAACTTTGCTAAACTATTCCTAATCTAAGTCCAATCAAACAAAAAACTAATCTAAACCTATAACATGCTACAAAAACCTTACCCACACTAAAGCTTAAGATTTGTATACCCCGTCGATTATTAAAAGTTAAACTTACACCAAGAAAATTACTTTACATCCCAAAAACTACTACCATATTCAAAATCTAGTACCAAGCTTATATATTTCAAAACTCATACCCCCTCCAAACATCTAAAACTAATAGTCCATTCTACCTTTAAACTTTCCCATTACAAACCAAAAAGATATATATGAACCATATAAACTATTACAAAAAACATAGAGGATGCAAAAGAAATACTCTTAAACTTTTTCAGTTAAGTATTCACCACAATTACTGATAAGGTACCAAGAAAACCTCCCAACACCCTAAACTCTCACTACATATTCACATCTACATTATTCGTAGAACCTGACGTAGCACCTGTTTTACTGGTATCATTTACATCTGTAATATTGTAAAGATCATTACTAACCTTATCATGATACAAAACACTTAGTGTATTAGTTATAAACTTATTATCCATCAGAACATGACCAGTTGTATCTTCTAAACCATCTTCATAAATACCAGTACTACTACTACCACCATCACCGCCTATGTAGTTACTACTTATTATAAGTCCTGTAAGAGAACCAGAGTTAAGCAAATGAATAACAGAATTAGTTGAACTTGTTGACCAATTATTCGTTATGTACGAATTTAATATCGATAGGTTTTGAGAATCATTAACAAAAATCCCTCCTCCTTGATATGAAGCACTATTACCATACACACTCCCACTTATAGTGTTATAGCTTCCAGAGAAAACATAAATCCCTCCTCCATAAATACCACTATTACCATACACACTCTCACTTATAGTGTTACTATTCCCAGAAACAAAAATCCCTCCTCCTTGATATGAAGCACTATTACCATACACACTCCCACTTATTGTGTTATTATTTCCACCATTAACAAAAATCCCTCCTCCTTTTTGGCTAGCACTATTACCATACACACTCCCACTTATCATGTTATTAACTCCAGAATAAACATAAACCCCTCCTCCATTTGTAGTAGAAGTATTACTGTATATATTTGCATTTATAACATTATTATTGCCAAACTCAACAAAAACCCCTCCTCCATCTGAAGCACTATTACCATACACACTCCCACTTATCATGTTACTAACTCCATAATAAACATAAACCCCTCCTCCAACCTCTGTAGCACTATTATTCGATAACACCAGATTGGTAAACACACTATACGACACATTACTCAAATAAATTCCTCCTCCTCTATCATCTGGATAATTACCATTCGCTCCCCCTCCCCTAATAACCAAATTCTCCAACCTAACATTACTCACACCTTCAACCTTCACAACATGATATAAACTATTACTCCCATCCAATTCACTATAGCCAGATACACCACTAAAATTAGTAGTTCACCCTCCTATTATCTTTATATTACTATTCGTTATCACAACACCACTACCAGAACTACTTAACCCATTACCAGGCATATACACT
>JBKBIJ010000039.1:0-12792 GCA_046299455.1 Brevinematia bacterium
TTTTATCTGAACTATGTGGGATATAAAGGGATGCATATAATGATGATGTTTACATTTGCTTTTTAGTTTTATCTGAACTATGTGGGATATAAAGATCTCTTATCTTAAAAGGAGGGTTAAATATGTCAAAGTTTTATCTGAACTATGTGGGATATAAAGAAAATGTTGCTCTAAAACAACAATAAAAAAAATAAAGTTTTATCTGAACTATGTGGGATATAAAGACTTACTTCTATTCAAAACCTTTAAAACGGTTTGTTATTTTTTCGCAATAAAGGAGAACGATATGGGAATGTTAGATTTTTTTGATATTTTCAGAAAGAGAGCAAAGCAATATAATATAAAGGTTTTAGGAGCTGACCTTTCAATAGATGTCAAATCAGAATGTTTAAGGAATACTTGGGTTGTTGCTTCAATTGAAGCTATAGCAAATGCAATCATAAGAATGGGGGTTTTATCTGAACTATGTGGGATATAAAGAAGGGATTAACGCTTTTAATAGTGTTAATCTCTAAAGTTTTATCTGAACTATGTGGGATATAAAGTAAAACCCTCCTTTTTTCTTCCCTCCGGGTGCTTCGAAGCCCCGGGGGTTCTCTTATGATTAAGAGAAAGTTTGACTTGAAGACAATAAGGTTTTATCTAAAGTATGTGGGATATAAAGGTGTAACTAGCAGATCATACTAAATTGGAAGTTTAAGTATAACAAGTTTTATTATATTACAGTTGTATTTTTTATTATATTTGACTTATGACAAGAGAAAAATGTGGTATTGTTGGTATACAAGGTAAAGTAGAGAATATCGAAAACATCACTTTCACACTCATGAACTCACTCCAACATAGAGGACAAGAAGGAACAGGAATAGCATTCTTCAAGGAAAACACTTTCGATAGAATAGTAGTAAGAGGACTAGTAAAAGATCTCTTCTCATTAAATGAAATATCTAAACTAAACGGCGCAACAAGCTTAATCGGACATATAAGATACTCCACAACAGGATCAGATGAAATATCTAACCTACAACCACTCGTATCAAAAACAATAGACAATAAAACAATCGCTCTAGCACATAATGGAAACATAACAAACGCACTACAAATAAGAAACAACCTAATGAAAAAAGGACATTCATTCTCAACAACAACAGATAGCGAAGTAATGCTACACTATATAGTCAAAGAATACAACAAAACACTAGACATAATACAATCAATAGAAAACACAATAAAAACATTCGAAGGTGCATTCTCAATAGTAATACTCATCGAAAACAAAGTAATAGCATTCAGAGATAGACATGGGTTCAGACCACTAGTATTCGGGAAAAAAAATAAAACTTGGTTTATAGCCTCAGAAGATACCGCCCTAAAAAGTATAGATATTTTCGAATATGAAGAAGTACTACCAGGCGAAATAGTTATGTTCGATAAAGACAAAGTAGTAAGAAAAAAAACTTCCCCAAATAGCACCCTAAGCCATTGCATATTCGAACTCGTATACTTCGCAAAACCATCAAGTAACGTATTCAGCGAAAGCGTATACAAATTCAGATACGAATGCGGTAAAAAACTAGCAGAATACGACAAAAACGAAAAGTTCGACGGAATAATACCAGTACCAGACTCAGGACTAATAGCAAGTATTGGATACTCAGAAGTCAAAAAAATACCTATCATAATGGGATTAATAAGAAGCCACTTCACAGGAAGATCATTCATACAACCAAACCAAAACATGAGAGATGGAATAGTAAAAACAAAATTCTTCGTACCAACTGAAATAGTAAAAAACAAAAAAATAGTACTAATAGACGACTCAATAGTAAGAGGAACAACAATGAAAAGAATAGTAGAACTACTCAAAAAAAACGGCGTAAGAGAAGTACACCTAAGAATAGCATCACCACCAGTAAAATACCCATGCTACTTCGGAATAGACTTCCCTTCATACTCTGAACTAATCGCAAACCAAAAAACTATACATGAAATACAAAATTACTTGAATGTAGAAAGCTTAAAATATTTAAAATTGGAAGATATGCTAAACTGCGTCAAAAATAGCAAAAATTTCTGCACATCCTGCTTTTCAGGAATATATAAAATAAAAGCAAAATATACAACAAAAAATATCTTCGAAAAAAATACCTTCGAAGTTAAGAGGTTATAAAATGGAAGAACAAAAACAACAAAAATTAAGACCTACAAGAATACCAGTTACCCTAGAAGCAACATACGAATTCAGAGGAACAAAAGGAAAATGTATAATAACAGATATATCCGAAACTGGAATGAGATTAGAAGTAAAACAAATATTCGTACCCGGAGATGTAATAAAAGTATCATTCCCAATAGTATACCAAGAAAAACCTTTAATGATGGAAGCATGGTGTATCGTAAGAAATACTAGCGGAAATGAAGTAGGCGTAGAGTATGACGAACTATCAAACGAAAACAAAAGAAAACTAATGTCATACATAGAATCACTCCTACTAAGATACGGAAAATCAAAGTACGAACCCTATTAGAGATTACTTATGAAGTTCCTAATCTCAACCCTTAGATTCTCAACTTTCTCTGGTAAATCCGGAGACACAGATAAATCGCAGTCATAACTAAATTCGTTAAAACACCTAATAAGAATTTCAGGAATGTCTCCAAACTTAATTTCCCCTCTTTCAAAAAAACTAATACACTCCTCATTAGCAATATTCAATACAAGCCTCTTCTCCTTACCAGAGCTTTGAATATCTCTAACCAAAGACATCAAAGGAAACCTAGAAACATCAAGATGCCTGAATGTCAATACCCTATCTAAAGGTAATTCATAAGAAACATTATTCTCAATAAGATTCGGAACCGATGGGTAAAATAAAGCATTAGATATCGGAAATATCATATCAGGTCTATAGTAAACATTCCAAATAGTACCATCTTTCAGAAGTAACATACTGTGAATCCTTGACTCAGGATGCACAACAACTACAATATCACCAATATCTATCTCAAAGAAAACATGAGCCTCAAAAACCTCTAACAACTTGTTAAACATCGTAGCACTATTAAAAGTCACAATCTTACCCATCTTCCAATTAGGATGATTCATAACCTCTTCCAAATCTACTTTCTCCATATACTCCAAATCCTTATTCAGAAAAGGACCACCAGAAGCAGTAATTATATACTTAAAAACACTATCCTTGCCTACCTTAGAAAGTAAATTGAATATTGTATTATGCTCACTGTCAATCGGTATAAGATCAATACCATACATCTTTGCAAGATTCAATATCTCATACCCCCAAACAAATATACTTTCTTTGTTAGCAGTCAAAACCTTTTTGTTCATTTTTATAGCTTCAACCGTAGGGAAAACACCAAAATACCCATCAACAGCAACAACAACAGTATCAACCTCATCACAACTACAAACCTCAATAATACCATCATATCCCGTCAAAACCCTAACTCCACCACCCACATCAATATTACTAGACAAATCATGAATATACACATACTTAGGTTTAAATTCATAAACCTGCTCCTTAAGCTTATCAACATTCTTCCTAACACCTAAAGCCACAACAGAAAACTCATCAGAAAACAACCTAACAACTTCCAAAACCTTTTCCCCTATGGAACCAGTAGAACCAAAAATAGCTAAATTTCTCATAAATTGATTTTACAAAAATAATCAGTAAATCTGCAAAAACAGTACCTACCAAATCACTAAAACTAAAAATCAACCTCCCCTACTCTACATAAAACCAAATATTACATCTTTTATAATCACCCTCTTAATACGCTATTCATCCCCCTAAGAGACTAAAATCTTATACACAAACCAATATCTAAAAACAAGGCTTTATCGAATAATTTTATCAACGTATCCATTCAAAAACCTTATACTTCTATTTTATAACAGATTAGTTACATATTTTACGAATTATAAATTATACTTTCCTCAAACTCCTTAGAAAACATTCCAAAAATATTACTCTCTTACACTAAAGGCTTAAAAAACTAAGGTCATAAGAGAAAAAAGACAAATACCTATAAAATGTTGTTTCTTAATAGCATATTATATAAAATTAGTTATGAAACTGGAGGAGGTTATGGAAGTAATAAGCGAAATACTAAATGGAGATATAGTGAAGGTAAAGGTGAAAGGTGAATTAAGTATATTCTACATCGACCCATTCGAAAACGTAGTACAGAAGAATATCATAGAGGGAAAAACTAGATTCATATTTGATCTAACTGAAGTTACCTACATAGATTCAATGGGAATAGGTTTATTATCAATAGTAGCAAACAATGCAAGCCAAAAAGGAGAAAAAGTAGCTGTAATAGTAACAAACCCAAAAATCAAATACACCTTAAACGTTTCAAAATTGCACAATTTTGTAAATCTAGTAGAAACAGAAGAAGAAGCACTAAGAATATTCACAAAGTAAAATCTATATGATGTTCAAAAAGAAGATATCCTCAACATTCAACGAACTAAGGGAATTGGAAAACGACTTTGAGGATTTTCTAAAAATCAACAGAATACCAAGCGATATAATATATGATCTCAGAATGGCAGTGCATGAATATATCCTAAATGTTATGGAACACGGTTATCATTGGGCACCTAACAACGAAATAGAATTCGAAACAAATGTATCTATAAAAAATAAAACTTGCGAAGTAGAAATAACCATAACCGACAAAGCACCAAAATTTGAAATATCAAAAGAAAAAGTGATAAATTCAGTAAACAACAAAAGTTTTAGAGGTAGAGGTTTACTCATGATATTAACATTCATAGACGATATCAAATACGATGAAAGTTACAAAGAAGGAAACAAAGTAAAAATTAAAAAAGCATTTTCGCTACAATCAAATTAGTTCAACAAAGTACTTCACAATATCAACAATACTGAAAACACCTACAATTTCACCATTATCGTTAACGACTGGAAGTTTTCTCCTATTCTTCGATAACATGAGCTTGAGAGCTTCCTTTATAGGCATATTTTCGTTTAGTACTATCTCTTCCTGCTTCTCAATAATTTCTTCAACTGTTATATCCTTAGCTTTCTCGGAAACAAATATATACTTAATAAGATCAGTAGCATAAACAATACCAACAGGTTTATCTCTGTCCAAAACAATAACTCCACTTATCTTACTCCTTATCATCTTATCAACAACTTTAGAAAGAGTATCTTTTAAGTTAACATGATAAACAGGAGAAACCATAAAATCTTTTACCTTCATATTCTTTAAATCCATACTACCTCCTTTACTACTCCACATTAAAAAATATAATAGAACAAAACAAGAAATTACAAAATCGAGAAACTCCTTGCTAAATCTGTCCATGAAAGACTCTACCCCTATAGATTTCTTATTGAAAACTTAGCAAAGAAAAATTCTAACTGACTTTACCAAAATTTTTCCAAAGTATAAATAGATGATATTTACCCAAAACTTTCATTAAAATACTTCTCCTAAACAAGGAGAAAGAGATGAACGAAGATATAAAGAAAATAAAATCTGAAAAAGTCAAAAAACTCGAAGAAATTGGAATAAAAGCATATCCTCATAAATTTAACATAACTTCGTCAATAAAAGAAGTTAGAGAGAAGTATGAGCTTGACACAAAGGATCTACCTGTGGCAGTAAAAGGAACTGTAAAAAGAATATCAAATACAAATGAGGGACTAATGATCAGATTAGAAAAAAATGAAAAACAAATAGTATGTTACATTACATCAGATTTCTCTAATGATTTTTCACAAACCAAAGTTGGAGAAGAAATTCTCTTCAAAGGTAACCTAAAGAGAATAAACAACACTCTCTCTATACTCTACAACCCCAACCTAGAAATAGCATCAACCAAAACAATAGAAGAAATCACAAACTTATTCGATATAGACCCAAAATATGAAAACGTATCAATAGCTGGTAGGATAATAACGATAAGAGACCAGGGTAAAGCTGTGTTTGCCCACATAAAAGACATCGAGAGCAAAATCCAAATATACATAAAAAAGGACATAGTAGGAGATCAAAAGTTCAATTTATTCAAGGACTTTGTTGACGTGGGTGATATAATTGGCGTAAGAGGAAAACTATTCAGAACAAAAACCGGAGAACTAACAGTTGAAGTAGAAGAATTTGAGATACTGTCGAAATGCTTAAACGAACTACCCGAAAAATGGCATGGTATTAAAGATCCAGAAGTCAGGTACAGACAAAGATACCTAGACTTAATAGCAAACACCGAATCAGATGAAGTATTTATAAAAAGAACAATAATAATAAACAAAATAAGGGAGTACTTTAACTCAAGGGGATTCTACGAAGTCGAAACGCCAATACTAAACCAAATAGCAAGTGGAGCATCAGCTAAACCATTTATAACATACCACAACACTTTAGATGAAAATCTATACCTGAGAATCGCACCAGAGTTATTCCTTAAAAAACTAATAGTTGGAGGATTTAACAGAGTATACGAAATCGGAAAAAACTTCAGAAATGAGGGAATCGATATACACCATAACCCAGAGTTCACAATGATAGAATTTTATGTAGCTTACTGGGATTACAACGATTTAATGAAATTCTCAGAAGATCTGCTTAGCTGGATAGTAATGGAAATAAACGGAAGCTACAGAGTAAAATTCGGAGAATATGAAATAGATTTCAAACCACCATTCCAAAAAGTAAAATACTTTGACTACCTATATAACATGACAGGAAAACCAAAGGAATTTTTCCTTAATGAAACTGAAGCTAGAAGATTTGCAAAAGAACTAGGAATAAAAGAAGAGAATCTAACTCACCCAAAAGTTATAGACAAAATATTTAGTTACTTTGCAGAAGGTAAATTTATAAATCCAACGTTTGTCATAGATTTTCCAAAACTACTCTCCCCTTTAGCGAAAACACACAGAAACGATCCTGATTTGGTTGAAAGATTCGAGCTATTCATAGCAGGACTAGAAATATCAAACGCTTATACTGAGCTAAACGATCCAGTAGAACAAAGAAAGAGATTTGAAGAACAACTAAAGCAAAGAGAACAAGGAGACGAAGAAGCACAAATGATAGATGAAGACTTTATAACCGCACTCGAATACGGTTTACCACCCACAGCAGGACAAGGAATAGGAATAGATAGACTTGTCATGATTCTTACAAACTCCCCCTCAATAAGAGAAGTAATACTATTCCCAACACTAAAACAAAAACAATGAACGTAGTAATACTGGGAGCTTCGGGTAAAATTGGAAATTTCATATACCAAGAAATATCCCAAGGGAATTTGCTACCACAAACAAAATACTTAATACTACAATTTAATAGAAACAAAATAAAAAAAATACCATCAAACATCCAAACAAAAATAATAAAAATGAACATACTTTCTAAAAAAAGCATAAAAGGATTTGTAAAACAGCTACCCGAAACCATAGACATACTCATAAACCTCCTATCAACATTTGAAGAAACACCCTACCAAACAAGTAACGAGAAAATAGAAAAAACTATCATCTCAAACTTCCTAAATCAAATAATACTACTAAAAGAAATGTCACCTAAAATAGAAAATAGTATAATATTCCAGTTCTTAGACGTATGTGTAAATGATCCGTACATCAAAAAATACTTCTGGTACTCAGTATCAAAAAGCGCACTACTCTCATTCTTTAAACACCTCGAGAAATACAAAAAAAACAATAACCTCCCATACAAAATCGTATACATACTACCCAAAAAACTTAAAAACGAAGATTACACAAAAATAAAAAACTTAATCTCATCATGTCTCGAAAATAAAGACAATTTCGTAAAAAATTATACCATATAACTGTCACTCATACGAAGTTTGAACCGTTTAATATATTGTGAAATGAAAGTAGAAACTTATTTACTATATATACTAATGGAAACAGAAGCAGAACTTATATACAGAATAATATGCGGTGACGAAGATGCATTTAACGAATTATACAAAAAATACAGTAAAATGTTGATAAGTTTTGCATACAAATATACAAAAGACATAGACACAACAGCTGATATAGTACAGGAAACATTCATAAAACTCCTAGAAAATATAAAAAACTACTCTTCCAGAGGGAGTTTTAAAAGCTTCATTCTTACAATATGTTTAAATATAATTAGAGATAGAAAACGAAAGGAAAAGAGAGATAAAACGTTAGTAAAAGAAATTTATAATACTTACGACAGAAACAATAATAGTTACAATACCATGATGAATGAAATTACAAGCATCATCGATAACTTGCCTCATAGAGAAAAGGAAATAATACTACTGAGACTAGAAGGATACAGAATAGATGAAATAGCAGAGATAGAAAAATGCAGTTCAAGAACGATCAAAAGAATACTCAAAAAAGTAATAAATAAAATAAAATCAAATCTAGGGATGTAACCTATGAAACATATAAGTTTGGATAAAATAATTTTAGGACTTGAAAAATCAGACCTTGAACACATAGAAATCTGTAACCAATGTAAAGAATTATATAGCTTATTCAACATGAAATTAGACGAAGAAATAATAAATATCATAGACTCAAAAGTTAAAGAAAAAACTTATCTAAAATTCAAAGAAATGAAAGCTCTAGGTAAATTCAATAAAAGTCCAAACCAAGAAATGCAAGTTCACTCTAAAAGCATATTAAAACCATTAATTTTGGCTAATATAGCCATATCGCTAGTAGTTATTATCTCGATCATCTTTGCAGTAAAATACTTTTTTAGTGAACAAATAACAGAAGTATCATTAGGAAGCAACAAAGTAGTAATTGTCTCTGAGAATAAAGTAAAAATACCAGAACTAAAAACATACAACAAATCCCTTATAATACCCCTACCTTCGATAAAAAATTGCAAGATACTAGTACCTCATTCATTAGAAATAGAAGAAATAATAATTACCATAGGCGATATCAAATACAAAATACTAGCAAACAAAACAGATACAACTAAAATAATAGTAGATAATGGGAAAATAATATATGAAAACAAAATCATAGACCCAATAGAACCTGAAAAACCCCAAAATATCCTATTCCTAAAGAACGGAGAAAAAATAAAAGGAAACTTGATAGAAATAAAGAAAGAAACTATAATATTCAAAACAGAAGACAAAATTATAGAGGTAAGAAAGAAAGATGTCGAGAAAATCAAGTATAATTCTCAGTAGCATAGTAATTCTAAATTGCATTTCATCTTTCTCAGAGATTAAAGCAGATGTAATAATACTAAAAAATGAAGAGATACTAAAAGGTAAAGTAATATCTAAGCAAAGTAATGTGATAACCTTCAAGACAGATGATAATAAGATAAAGCAAATAAAAGAAAACCAAATTGCTGTGATAGAATTTATATCTGATAAAATCGTAGAAATAGACATAAATGGCAAAAAAATAAAGGGAATAGAAATCAACGAAACCAAGGAAGGAGTAATAGTAAAAACAGCACTAGGAGAAAAAATCGTTAGTAAAAACCAAATAAAGGAGATCTCCTTTGATCAACCACAAAGAGAAGTAACAACAACAAATACAGTAACAAACTATATACAACTAACTAATGAAGTAATTTTAACAAATATCATAAACATAACTAATTCAGAAACTAATAACAAAATATCGGTGTTCTCAAGCATTGGAATCAACTACGATTTTAGCAATATTAGTTTTTCTTTTTTTTCAGGAATGAAAATAACGATACACAAAAAAATATCACTATCAGTATACCTAGGAAAAATTCGAGAAGGAATAACAGGTGGATACGGAATAGAATATTCACCAATAGAACTTATAACATTGAAACTCGGAATAGGTGGTTTCTTCTCGCAAAACACAACTTATCTACTAACACTTGGAACAGATATTATTATCAATTTATTTTCCCAAGAATTCTATATACCTCTAAACGTTATAATGATAAAAACAAATCTCTCCCTACACCTTGGGCTAGGAATAACTCTCTAAATTTCCTTAAAGTAAACTCTATAAATTTTATACACTCTACCACCCATCTTTTCTATTCCTTCATTGATAAGTTTATTATCCTCCAAAGTCCAGGAAAGTTCTCCGTACTTATAACCTCGCTTAATACTATTTTGATATGTTTTTATATACAAAACCAAATCTAAACCAAGTTTTCTATAATTACTTTTTACGCCAGCTAGCAATAACCTACCGCTTTGAAATTTATTCTTAGGTTTAATATATAACCTATATGCTAAAGCTAACAACTGCTGCAAGTTAAGTAATGTAATATTCGAAGTTCTATATTTTATCAACACCTCGTTCAGATTATGAACCACAACAGAAAATGCAACAGATTCTCCTTTATCGTTATCAATAATTACAACAAGATCAGGATAAACAACACTCGCTAGAAATTCAGCAGTCTCTTTCTTTTCCTCCTCAGTAAGAGGAATAAACATGTAATTTTCAGACCAACTTTCGTGGTATATTTCAACTATACTCTCAATATCCTTTTCCAGATTATTAAAATCAATATACCTAACTCTAAACTTGCCTCTTTCTAATACTCTTTCCATAACTCTGAGTAACCTCTCATCGATAGGTATCGTTGGATCGTAATACCAAGCATAAAGATCTTTTGCTTTCCTAAAACCATAATTTTCAACAAGTTTCTTATAATATTCAGGGTTATGAGGCATCATGAAAAACGGCGGTGTATCAAACCCTTCAACTAGCAATCCCCATTCATCGTTAGTAGAATAGTTTGCAGGACCATACATCGTATTAAGCCCTTTACTTCTCAACCATTCAGAAGCTTTATCAAAAAGAGCATTAGCAACTTCCTGATCGTCTATACATTCAAAAAAACCAAAAAACCCATCTGTTTTACCATACCTTTGATTGTGAGTATTGTTTTTTATTGCGGCTATCCTACCAGCAAGCTTACCATCTTTGTAAGCAACAAAAAACTCAGCTTCATTGTGCTTCAAGAAAGAAGACTTTTTTCTATTAAGCTTTTTCTTAATATCCATAATCAAAGGAGGAACCCAATTAGGATCATTCCCTTGAACAACAAAAGAAACTCTTATAAATTCATTAACATCATCACACACCTTTACATAAACCATAAAACCTCCAGTATATAATATTCTATTTTTACAAAAACTTAAAAAACAATTTACAAAATACCTTCAGTAAAACTTAATACTTCTCTCTGCTTTATGTTATTCCCTCCTTAAAATACATACTACTCTAACCTATCACTTCCTTGGTGAAAAATTGACCTTCTAAGTAAAACTAATATTTTAGCATTTATACATTTTTTACTACTTTAACAATCTCAGTTTAAACACAATCCCTTCTTCATCGATGTACTTACTAGAAAATTTTATTTCAGAAGAGTAAAGAATATTCTTTGCTTCTTCCAAAGTAAAAAAATAATGGAACCTTACAATGTTTGAAAACAGAAAAGAAAAAATCCATCCATATCTTTTTCTAATTTGTGTAATTACTTCTTCTGATGCATCTCGTCGTATATCATAAATCCATACTTCGCAGTTTCTTTTAAGAACACGATAAATCTCATTTATAGATTCTACTGGTTTAGGCCAATGATGCAAACTCAGAGTACTAACTATAAAATCAAAATATTCATCTTCAAAAGGAAGTTTAGACACATCTCCAAATTGAAACCTAACACTATGAGATCCTCTAACATTTTCAGCATTTCTCTTAGCTATTTCTATCATGTCTTTGGAAATATCGATACCTACAATATCCAAACTTTGGGATTTTTTGGCAATCTCAAATACAAGATAACCAGGCCCCGTACCTACATCCAGTATCCTACCAGAAGATATCCTCGAAGTTATATCTTCCGCTATCTTCTCGTACAAATCCTTCAGAAAAGGATTTTTCCTAGCAATCATTGAATAAACATTAGCTATAACACCAGAAATACTCTCGATTTTCAAACCACTTTTCATAAGCTATCCTCCTAAGACATAAGATAAATATTAGATTCTTCACATTCCATAAATCTTAATAGCCCATTTTATAATATAATTACTTTACCATATTCAGACCAGACCATAAATCTATGTTTTTCAAAACCTCACCATAGATTATTTACACTATCATCTCAAATTACAAAATAGCTTATAATAAGCATGTAGGTGTGTCAGATTTCTCGCCTTTTTAATAAATTATCAGATTTTTTAAACATACACTTGAAAACCCTTAAAAAAAGTAATATTTTTTGAAACATTATATGTAAAATGTTTTATATAAAAATTTTATCTCTTAGTATTTAAATGTCATTCAAGGAAGAAAGGCATTGATACATTTTTAAAGCAACCTCTCTAGAAAATGTTAGTTTTTTAGAAAGATGAATTTTTAAAATGATGGTACACGAAATATATATACTATTAAGGTTATCTTATTATTCTATTTCTGGTACGTAACTCCCTAATTAACTTTCCTAGGCCTATTTTTCTTATGTTTATTCTCAGAAATTATCAAGATAAGTTATGTTATAATATTTCTTTTTCATAACTCCTCAAGAATTTTAGTTTCTTGTAACGATCCACTTAAGATTTTCCTATAAACATATGCCATGTCAAAAATCCAATTTTTTCCTGAATTTCTTTCTCATCTATTTAGACAACTATAGCATTTTTGTTCTATAACTTCTAAAAGTAGTTTTTTGAGTAACTGGCTTTTCTGAAAGAGTCAGACAATTTATTAGATTTATTTTTAACATCTTAAG
>JBKBIJ010000040.1:0-12758 GCA_046299455.1 Brevinematia bacterium
AACGGGATGCAGGCTGAATAGAAATAATTGGTAAATAAGGTTAAGGAAGGGTATATACATCAGAGGGGGTAAGAATTTAAGGAGGATGAGGAAGGTGGGAGTTAGTATTTAAGAGTTTTTTTGAGAAGTTTTATTTGGGTAATATTGGATGTGGGGATAGATTTTTTTCAAATTGTTATGACTGATTGTGATTGTTTAGAATTTGATAGGAGGTATCGATGCTTAAATACTACTCTATACTCAATGGTCTAGCTAAAGTTTCTGATAATCCAGATTCTCCTATAATCGTTTTTATTGAGCCTGATACCGATGAGATAGAACTATTGAAAGGAATGGGTATTAGTGAACATGATATAAATTCATCTTTTGACATTGAGGAAATATCTCGTCTTGAGGTTTATGAATATGGAGGTGTATTTATTGTTTGGAAGGTTCCTAAAAACTATTCTTACAAAGATCAGTTGGTTTTTAATGTTTCTTCTGTAGGTATATTTTTCAATGGTGATAAAATTGTGTTTATACTTCCTGAGGAGATGGGTATTTTTGAGTCGAAGTATTTTAGAAATATCTCTTGTGTTCATGATATCCTTCTAGCTTTTTTACAGACAACGATAAATCATTTCTATGGGCACTTAAGGGGTATAAAGTTAGTTTCTTCTGAAATAGAGCAAAAACTTACAAAGTCTCTTGATAATACTTACCTTCTTTATATGTTTAATTTGAGCGAAAGTTTGATATATTATCTTAATGCTCTTAATTCTAATCATGGTGTTTTAGTTAAGATGAAGGAGTACAGAGACAAGATAAATTTTCAGAAGCAGTCGTTCGAGAAGCTTAAGGATCTTATTATTGATAACAAACAATGCTACAGGCAGGCCAGGATTTTATCTATGGTTTTATCTGATATGATGGATGCAAGGGCTAGTATTGTCAATAATAACATGAATATTTTGATAAAAAACTTGACAATAATTAACGTTGTTATGCTTCCTCTTAACCTTGTGGCAAGTATAGGTGGGATGTCTGAGTACACAATGATGGCTGAGAGTTTAGGTGTTTCTTGGCCTTGGGCTTATTTGGTTTTTATTTTGGGAATGATTGTTTTTGGTTTAGGTATTGCTTTAGTTATCAATAAGTATATAGATAAGTTTACAGGTAGAAGTTCGGGCAAGTGATTTTATGGGTTGGTTTATACTTAAAAGATTATTACTGATAATACCAACTTTTATAGGTATTACTATAATGATATTTTTGGTAGTTCATCTTGCACCAGGAGATCCTATAAGGGGAATGATTGGTGAGCTAAGCAATAAACTTTCGCCTTCCGCTTATGAGGATTTTAAGAGAGCTTATGGTCTTGATAAACCTATTTTTGAGAGATATCTTGTATGGTTTAAGAATTTTCTGACTTTTGATTTTGGTAATTCTTTTCAGTATGGTAAAAAGGTTTCTGATCTTATTCTTGAAAGGCTTCCTGTCACTTTGACTATAAATGTGATTTCAAATATTATAATATTGATCTTTGGTGTTACCATTGGGGTGTTTGCTGGAATTTACAGAGGAAAAACTTTTGATAAAGTTTCAAGTGTTATACTATTCGCTCTATATTCGCTTTTTGAACCTTGGGTTGCTTTGATACTGATTTTAATATTCAGTATAAACCTTGGAATATTCCCGATAGGTGGTTTCGTTTCTTTAAACTTTGATGAAATGAATTTTTTTGAGAAAGTTTTTGATATTATGTATCATATTTCTTTGCCAGTGATAGTGCTTTCTTATGCTGGTATTGCATTTGTTGCTAAGATTGTAAGAACTTCAACAATAGAAACATCTAACCAAGAATATGTTAGATTTGCAAAGTCTATTGGTGTTTTGGATAAAACTGTGAAAATGCATTATGTTCTAAGAAATGCTTTAATACCAGTTATAACAATATTTAGTACAGTTTTACCTTCACTCATAGCAGGTAGTATAATAATTGAGAAAATGTTTTCATTGCCGGGTATAGGACAACTATTTTACAATGCGGTTTTTTCTAGAGATTATCCAATAGTCATGGGGCTTAGCACTATTTCAGCACTTCTGACTCTTGTAAGTTTGCTCATAGCAGATGTACTCTATGCTATTGTTGATCCTAGAATAAAGTTTTCTAGTTCTTAGTGCCAAAATCTAAATGTCTCTAGCACTGTGTTTTTATTGTATTGAAAACAAATTGGGAATTATTGATAATTATCCAGAGAAATAGAGGAGGTCAATTATGAGAGCGTCTATTTATTCGTTAACTTTCAAGGATAAAGAAAGGTTTCTTACGCTTTTTTCAAATAGGGTTTTGACAGTTTTATGTAGTATCATATCCGCTTTGGTATTATTTCTGGCGGTATACTTCTCTTTGGTATGGTTGGGGGTAATAGAGTTTAGTTTTTTAAGTTTTATGGGTCACGGAATAGCAGTTATATTCATAGGTATCTTAGCAAATTATCTTAAGGTTCTTGAGTATAAATTGGAAATGATTTCCTACAAAGAAACGAATATACATGATATAATACCAAATTTTTTGTATGTGTTTTTATTAGCAGTATCGATATTGTACATAGTAGGTTATTACTTGATGTATGTTGATGTTAAGAGTATAAAATTAGAAAATTTGTCTTCACTTATTGTTATTGGGTTGATTGGGTCTATTATTTTTTCTTATATGTTATCTGCAGCTTGGGCTTGGATGTATGTTAATTTTCTTAGCTACGTAAGTGACATTGATTGGATATCTAAGTTTGATGAGGATGCTTTTTATAGGTTGTTGCCTTTGAAGTTTTATGAAGCTAAGAGATATCACGTACCTTTGACGTTAGGTATCATTGAACTAAAAAACTATGATGAAGTTTCAAAGAAATTTGGTAAGAAGAAGATACAAAAGATTATGCTTGAAATTATGGATGAAATAAATTCTAAACTGAGATTTGTTGATCTTGTAGCTAGAATAGATGATGGCAGGAAGATAACTATAGTTATGAATATACCTTCATCTTCTGCAAATATACCTATTTTGAGAGTTCTTGAAGTTATAGATAGCTTTAATGAGAGGTATAATTTAGGGTTGGAGTATAAAGCTAGGATGGTTGCATTTTCTATGGATATGATTTCAGAGATGGATTTACTTAAGAGTGAAGGTGAAGAAGTAGTTGTAAGATAATTATTTTCATGGAAAAGGTAATAGAAGGGGTTTTACCTGTAGCTAAAAGTAGTGGAGTTTTGTCTGCTAAGGTTGTGAATAGAGTTAAGAAAGTTTTGAAAAGAGAAGGTATAATAGCTAAAGTTGGTCATGGCGGTACTCTAGATAAATTTGCCAGTGGGTTAATACTTGTACTTTTGGGTAGGGCGACAAAGTTGTTTGAGAGGATAAAGAGTTTACCTAAGCTTTATGTTGCGACAGTGAAGTTTGGTGAGGTTAGAACAACTGATGACATAAATGGAGAGGTGTTGAAGTATTACCCTGTTAGTGATATTACAAGAAAATCCGTAGAGGATGCTTTAATGAATTTTGAAGGTGAAATACTTCAAGTACCTCCTGCTTTTTCCGCTGTGCATATAAATGGCCAAAGAGCTTATCAGATAGCTAAAAAAGATTATTATAGAGCTTTGAAGTTCCTAAAACCTAAAAGGGTGATTATATACGATATAAGGCTTTTAGATTTCTATCCGCAAAACTTAGAAGCAAAGATTTTCGTAAAGTGTTCTGGAGGTACTTACATAAGGGCTTTAGCTAGAGATTTAGGACAAATCTTAGGAATCGGTGCATTTCTAAAAGAACTTAAGAGAGAAGCTATAGGTAATGTATCATTGGATAGTGCAATACCCTTTTATGAATTATCGAACGTTGATTCAATTACTGCTAATATTATAAGTATTGGTAAGTTTATAAAGTTAAATAACCTTTAGAAAGGATATACAATTTTGCCACCGACTATTGTGTATTTTATTTCTCCATGTACTTCCGTACCTATGAAGCAAGAGTTCTTACTTTTTGATACGAAAAACTCCTCAGTTATTGTTTTAGTAATTTCTGGGTCGAAGATAGTGATATCTGCGTCACTTCCTATTGATATGTGACCTTTATTTTCTAATCTGATTATTCTAGAGGGGTTGTAAGACGTTAGTTTAACAAGGTCTAAGAATTTTATTATTTTCTCCTTAACTAAGTAAGTGTACAGGACTGGTAACATTGTTTCAAGTCCTATAGTTCCAAAAGGTGTCTCTTGTAAGGTTAATGACTTTTCGAAAGATGTATGTGGTGCATGATCGGTGGCTATAGCATCGATAGTCCCGTCTTTTATACCTTCTATGAGTGCCATGCGGTCTTCTTCTGTTCTTAGAGGTGGGTTTATTTTTTTGTTCGTATCGAGATGAGATTTTATATCATCTTCGGTTAAAGTTAAATGATGGGGAGTTACTTCGCATGTTACTTTTATGCTGTTTTGTTTAGCCCATTTTATAAGGTCTATAGATTTCTTTGTTGATATGTGTTGAAGATGAATGTATGAGTTTGTTTCCTGTGCAATTAAAATGCTTTTCGCTACAGCTATGCTTTCACTACAGCTAGGTATCCCTTGAAGCCCTAGTTCCAAAGATTTTTTACCAAGGTTTATTACACCTCCTTCGGATAAGGAATTTTCTTCAGGGTGTTCAAATACTAGGACATCAAAATTTTTAGCATACATTAGAACTCTATACATGACCCTGGGATCGTTAATGGATTTGCCATCGTCTGTGAAAATGTAACATCCAAGTTTTTTTAATAGTCCCATTTCGGTTATCTCTTTACCTTCCATTCCCTTTGTGGCATTTGCAGATTGAATTACATTAACAATAGCTTTTCTTGAGATTCTATTGATTACTTCAAAATATACTTCTGGGGAATCAATCTTTGGGTTAGTATTTGCCATAGCAACCAACGTTGTGATTCCTCCTTTTGCTGCAGCTTTTGTGCCAGTTTCTATCGTTTCCTTATTCTCGTAGCCTGGTTCTCTAAGGTGCACGTGTAGATCTATAAGGCCTGGTAAAACATAATATCCTCTTGCATCTATAATATTTTTACCACTAATATCTTCGCCAATATCTGCTATCTTACCATCTCTTACTAGGATATCTAATTCTTCTCCTTCAAACCTATTCTTATAGCAAAAAACTTTCCCCCCTTTTATAATGTACTCTACCATACCTAAAGTATTCTAAATAAAATTTAATGTATCTTTGAAATTACGTTAAGAGCGTTTCAAAAATCTAGCTTATACTCATACCCTTCATATCAACGAAGTAAGTTCTCACATGAATATGTCAAATTTATAAAAGACTCTAATAAAAATTAGACCCATTACTCAAAGAATCCTATCTTTCTTTAAATGTTACGAAACATGAGAACCATATAATAACCTACCTGAATGAATATGTTTCAGAAATATTACTCCATCACTTAGAATTGAGGGAGTTTCGAAAATAATATTTTTTCATTTAAAAAGTCATTCTGTTAGTTTTTGCAACATGATCTTTTTTTGTATATTGCTAAGAGGATTGATACATTCATAACATACACAAGTAATATTTAAAAATTTCCAAGTAAAAAAGGTAGTGTAAAAACTTTTAGAAGGACTATATTTAACCCCTTGAAAGGGTTTGTTGTTCAAAGAAATTATCTTCCTAAAGAAGTTACAGAAGTACGAATTCTAAAAATAAATTATAAAAAAGAACCAAAGAAAAAGAAAAACAAGAAATTTAATTTTTTACACAACAAACTTATATATAGAAGGTTGATATTCTCTTCACCTATAAGAAAGAAAAGAATCCCAAAATATCGATTCTAAAAATGTTCGAAATATATCTAAGAAGTTATATGATCTATTAAAAATGTTTAACCATCAAAGGTACTACATTTCTTAGAATTTATGAAAAAAAGTTAAACTCTTAGAAAGGTAAGGACGATTAACAGAAAATTATTAAAAGTTATAAAACCAAACATACAAAATAACTTTTAAAGATTAAAGAAAAAGCTAATCAACTCATATCTGATTCACATCTATTCAATTAAGATAATAAATCCAAGAAATTATCTTCCTTAAGAATTTATGAAAACAGAAAAAAGCCTATTTAAATAGACTTTAGAAAGAAAGAGGTCCAATAAATTTGATCTTTGCAACACATATTGTTAATCTTGTATATGAACTTAAAGATGAAGGGACAAGTCAACAGAAGGTTTAAGTATCATGGTTAGAACTTTTTACACAAACTTGTGCATAAAAAATACCACTCGAGAAATTTGATAACTTCTTAAAAGCAGCTTCACCAGTAAAATACTACTTTTAGAAAGTTATGTAAAAAATATCATAAGGTACTTTTTTCTCATAGGATTATGTTTTATAACTTATTCTCCTTTGTTTATATTTTTTGCTTTTTAAGGGTATTATCCTTTCAGAGTTTATAGAGACTTCCAAGGTCCACCAATCCAAGAAACTAACATTCAAGAAGTTATACAAAAGAAGTATTCTAACAGGATAGCTTGTCTGAATAGTTTAGGAAAGTTAAAAAATGTTACCTTCATGCTTAAAAGTGTCTAAAAAACATATCTAAGAATTTAGATAACTTCTTTCTAGAAGTGAATAACTTGTTCCAATAACTTCTTAGTAAAGATAGCTAAAGAAAGAGATTTAGGGATTATATTCTCAATAAAGCCTTCTAAAAGTAGGTGTTAAACAAGTTGTAAGAAATAATAAGTGCCCTAACTCTATAGAAAAATCCTAAAGGAGTAATACCTACAAAAAACTATCATTCTTAAAAAGTTATACAATAGAAATACTATGATAAGAACATCTGTATGAATAAATAATGATGCTTTGAAAATATTACCTTGCTGTCTAAAGATGTTTAAGAAACATCTAAGAAATTAGATAATCTTTAAAAATCCATTGCTCAAAGAAATTACTTCTCCTTAAAAGTTATATTATTTTTTCTCTTTTTATTCTCTTAGGATAGTATTTCTATATCTTTAGAATTGGGTAGTCCTTAAAAAAGTTCCATAACCCAAAGAAACCACCTTTATTTAGAAGTAGTATAACAAAATTACACAAGGACAATTGTTCAAATAAGTTTTGAGGTGAAAACTAGGAATAATCCATAGATAATTTCCTGTTTAAAGTTGTAAAAAAGATTAACAAAATATCAATAAAAGACTCATGGTTCCTTGAAGATCCTGTTACTTCGAGATTTAGAATTTATGGAACAGAAATACCATATAATAGCACTGTATAAATAAGTTATAAGTAGAAATAAGTGTCGTAAATTTATAGAAAAGTCCTGGGAAGAATGAATTCAAAAAATAACTATATTGAGGATTTGTTTAATAAGAATACCACAGTAAGAGTAGTTGTCTTAGGAGGTTGTAAAGAAAATGTAATAGGAAGGAACTTAAGGAATTGGGTTTTCTGAGACAGTTTTTCCAAATAGGTTGTAAGGAATAGTATATGTTATAGGTTCATAGGAAACTTTTAAGAGAATCAATAATTTTTAAAAAGTCGTAGGGTAGGAATACCATAACGAGAGTACTTATTTAAACAAGTTTTAATGAGATAATAAGTGTTCTAAATTTATAGAAAACTCTAGGGAAATCGATCCAAGAATTATCTTCTTTAGAAGTTATTAAACAGAGATATCATAATGATAATTTATCTTTATAGGCTATGGGAAGGGTAAGAAAGAGATTTAGGAAGTTGGATTTTGGGTACACTTTCTCCGAGTTTTTGAAATGCGTTAACAATCTTATTTAAAATTTTTGTAGGGGTGTTAGAAATGAAGTTCACTATGGATCTTGACACACTTGATAAGCTACTAAAACCTGCTGTAAAGTGTGCTTCTTCAAACAGGACTCTTCAAATACTATCGCATATCTATGTTCGTCTTAACGATAATGATATTGAAGTCATAGGTGCCAATCCAGAATACACAGTAAAAGTTAGGGGCAGAGCTAATATAGAGGAAGAAGGTGAATTTTTGGTTTTGGGTGATAAATTTTTACAGATAATAAAATCATTACCTGGTAGTACTGTTAGTATAAAGAGTATAGAAAACAACAGCATTATAGTTGAATCGTTAGAAAAACCTACGAACTTCGTACTACAAACGATTTCTGTAGAAGAATATCCGAAACAAATTTTATCATATACAGAAACTTCTTATGACTTCGAAATTTCGCAGAAGGAAATGAAAAAGGTTATTAGGAAGCTAATAAAGTTTTGTTCCGAGAGTGACACTCTGCAGGCTATATTTACAGGATTCTTGTTTGAACTTAAAGAGACAGGGGATTTAGTGTTTGTTACAACTGACACAAAAAGAATGGGAGTTTTTTATACATCATATAAAGCGTTAAGTAATACAATAAACACCAAGTTTGTTGTACCATCGGATACACTGGATATACTCGAAGAGGTACTAAATGATGAAGGTCCGCTTAGAATTGGAATTAACATAGACGAAGATGGTAACGTCAGAAACGTTGTATTTAAGGTAGATGGGGTGGTGATATCTTCTTCTGTGATTTCTGGAAATTTCCCTAACTACTCTGCGGTAATACCTAATACTACATCTAACTACTCCCAAATAAACAAAAAAGAATTGGAACAAGCTATAAAGAGGGTATCTATAATGGCTGACAAAGAAACAAACAAAGTTACGTTTTTCTTCGGTGAAGATACCTTAAACATAAAATCAGAAAACAGTATACTTGGACAAGCTAGTGAAAGCATTCCTTGCAAGTTTTTTGGTACGCCAGATTACATATCTTTTAATTACCAGTACATACTTGACTATCTGTCTTCCTTGGATGCGGATGAATTTTATTGGGGATTTAATCATTATGAGTCAGGAAATAAATTTTGGTCAGACAAAGAAAAAGAATTTATATACGTTGCTATGCCATTAAGGAGGGGATAATGCCAGGAATTGAAGCTGCATCTCTAAGAAGAGGTAACATAGTTTTTATCGAAAATAAATTTTTCATGGTTATTGATAACCAACATATAAAACTTGGTAGAGGTGGTGCAAACTCAAGGTTGAAATTAAAATCTCTTGAGACAGGACTGATCATAGAAAAAACTTTTGGATCTGATACCGTAATCGAAAAACCAGAAGTAGAGATAAAAGAAATGAACGTCATATATATAGATGACGATGTCGTTGGAATAATGGATAACGAAACGTACGAACAATACGAAATACAAAAAAAGCTTTTAGGTGATACCATTCTTTACTTAAAAGAAGGTGTAAATGTCATAGGATATATACATAAAGGAAGCATAATAACAATATTACCACCTGATTTTGTGGAACTAGAAGTTGTAGAGACTGATCCAGGTTTAAGGGGAGATACCGTGAGTGGAGGGTCCAAACCTGCTAAGCTCGAGACTGGGCTTGTTGTACAAGTACCATTATTCGTACAGATTGGAGATAAGATCAAAGTTGATACTCGAGATAACAGATACGTAGAAAGAGTAAAATAGATGTTTAGAAAAGTCATTTTGTCTATAGCAATAAAATATATAAACTTTTCTGGGAAGAATGTTATTTCAAAAATATCTCTTGTGTCGTTTCTATCGATATTTGTAGGTGTTGCAACTTCGGTTGTTGTATTATCAATAACAAACGGATTCAGAGAAGATCTTAAAGAGAAGATGATAGGTAAAGAAGCACACATTTCAGTTATTGGTAGAGGATTAGGTATAAAAAACTACCTATCGTTTATAAGTAATATGAAAGAAAGCTTTAGTTGGATTGTGGAAGCAGAACCGTACTACCAAGGACAAGCATTGCTCAGAATGTGGGGAGATAACATACAGGGAACATTAATAATGGGAATAACAACGAATTCCATATATAGATACAAAAAGTACTTCAAGATTCTTGAAGGTAGTTACGATATAAAGAAAGGAGAAATAATTCTAGGGGAAACATTAGCTTACAATCTAAGGGCTAGAATTGGTTCAGAGATAGAGGTTATAGTAAAACCACCAATTGAAGGAGAACTGCCAAAGATAAGAAAATTTAGAGTAAAAGGTATTATATCAACAGGATATGGAGAATATGATAGTATACTATCAGTAGTACTTTTGCAAGATGCTCAATACCTATATCAAGTTGGAGATATAGCATACGGAATAAGCGTAACAGTAGACAATATCGATAAAGTCAAAAAATACAAATATGATATTCTGAATAAATATCAAGGATTGTTCATAGTTTTAACATGGCAGGATACAAACAGAAACCTTTTTGAAGCTATGTATAACCAGAAAACAGTGATGATGATGGTACTATTTTTGTTCTTCATAGTTGTGTCGTTTGGAATAATTGGTACTATGATGTCATTATCTCTGGATAAAAAATCTGAAATAGCAATACTTAAAGCGATAGGAATGAAAAGTAGAGATATAACTCAAATATTTATCTTATCTGGGGCTATACTGGGGTTAGCGGGTAGCTTGTGTGGAACAATCGTAGGGAGCTTTGTTTCAATAAACCTTGAGCAAATAACGTTAGGTACAGAAAATATAATAAACTATATTATATACAATCTATCTTACCCAATAGCTAAAGCGATCATTCCAAACATTATTTATCCAGAAAAGTTTGAGTTTTTCAAGAGTAATGTTTACTACATAAAATCTTTCCCAACAAAGGTTGAGTTCTGGGATCTTGTTCTTATTTCATTGTTTGCAACTTTAGTATCGATACTTGCCTCACTTCTTCCTGCTGTAAAAGTATCAAAACTGAAACCATCAGAAATACTTAGAAATGAATAAACTAATTTTTATTGCCATTTTTGTTTTTCCAGTAATCTATTTGATAGATTTTTGTATACTTAAGATGTTCTTGATAGGTTTTTGAGAACGCGTGAGTACCATCGTTTTTTGATACGAAGTAAAGATACTCAGTCTCGTAGGGCATTACAGCCGCTTTTAGAGATTCTAGAGAAGGATTTGAAATTGGTGTTTTTGGAAAACCTAGCCTTAGGTAAGTATTATAAGGTGTGTCATACGATAGATGCCACTTCTGGAGATTATTATTTTTCCACATGCCTTTATCAATAAGTCCATATATGACAGTAGCGCATGATGCTAAATGTATTCTTTTCCTTAGCCTATTATGGAACACTGAAGAGACAAGATATTTTTCGTCTCTTGGTTTTCCTGCTTCTTTCTCTATTATAGATGCTAAAATAATTGCCTGCTCAAACGTCAAACCTACTTTGTTAGCCAAATATGTGTATTGGTTTCTGTCTATCTTTTTAAAAAATGTTTTTACGAAAACCTCAACAATTTCTTTTGGTTTGTTTTTATAGTAAAAAGGTATGTAGTATGTTGAAGGGAACAGAAACCCTTCAAGTCTGTCAAAATTGATGTTATATTTCTTTATAAGATCTGGATCTTTTACAGCTTTCAATATATCTCCAGGATTGGTTAATCCCAATTCGGACAATATTTTGTCTATATCGTAAGATGTTGCACCTTCGGGAATTCTTACTTTTATAGTATAAATCTTTTCGTTTAGTATAGTATCAATAACCTCAAAAATGTTCATATATGAGTTAAATTTGTAAGCGGAAGGGTAAATTTTCTTGTCGATACCTACCAATCTGCCTAGTATTATGAATATTCTTCTGTTCTTTATAATTCCTTCTTTTTCGAGCTTGTAAGCTACGGTGTTTAAAGAATCACCTTTTTCTATAACAAGAATGTATTCTTTGTAATCACCTTCGGGGACAAAAAAAACTATGTATAAAACAATCAAACTTAGTACAAATATGGTAGCTACCGATGCCAGAACTAAATATTTAGCACTTTTACCGCTAATCAACTTCATTGCGATATATTATAATAAAAAATTCTTGAATTTACAAGAAACATGAGAAAGTGTTTCAAAAACACATTTATAACTTTCTTTTAAGTTCTACTAATGTACCATCTATACTGTTAAGAAAGAAAACTTCCTATGTTTTATTTCTTTCATCCTCCTACAACATATTAGAATAATTTTTCTTTTGGCATCATAGTACACAATTTCTAAAGGAAGACAGTTTCTTATAGTAATAGTCTTAGATATCTTAGTACAAGTTCATGAAAGATTTCATATTCTACTTCTAATAAGCAAATTTATGAATTTTTCCCTGAAATTTGACAGTATTGTTCTTATTATACCTATCAAATGCTTTCTAATTTTCTGTCAAAAAAATCCAATTTTCTAAATCTTCTTTTCTTTCCTACTTTTCTTAAGGCTTATTAAAGATATGATATCTTATGGTACTTCTTTTTTTCTAACTTCTATCCTTCCTGGAGGCTATTCGGCTAGGTTATTTATGGTATTTATTTTAGTGTTTGTGTTCCGTGACGTATAAAGGGAAGTGGTTTTTTGAAGTAATGAATCTAAAAGTTTTTTCATGAGTTTAGCGTATTAATATAGGAAGTGTAAAGAAGTTTTTTGGTATAAGGTTATGGGAAGGGTTGAGAGTGTGATTTATAGGATAAGGAGGTTATTTGACAGATATTTAGGTGGTAGGTTTGAGGAGATAAGGGAGGTAGAGTTATTTGTTTAGTGTAAGTTGCTTAGTATGATGGATATGTTAGGTAAGGTTAGAAGTTATGTAGTTGAGGTAAGATAAAGTAATATGGTGTTGTGTGGGTGAAGTTTGTTTTGAATATCTTTTTATGAACCAACGCCGCACC
>JBKBIJ010000041.1:0-12682 GCA_046299455.1 Brevinematia bacterium
GTCTACAAATTTAGAGATTTAGTGTTAATAGAAATAGAAAGAGTATAAGTACAAACGAGATTTTTGAAACGAATTTTCTTTTTAACTGGTTATACAATTTTTTAGCTATGTTCCTAAAAACCTTCGAGTGAAAAGTAGTATTTTGGTTTATCTAAATAGTAAAGTAATATTTTTAAGACATTATTTAGTTCAGGCAAGTACCTTTATTAATGTTTACTTGTTTAATAACTTCCTAAGAATGATAGTTTCTTTGGTTGATTCCCCTAAGAGTTTTACATAAAATTAGAACACCTATCACCCATTATAATTTATTCATAAATATACTCTTATTGTGGTAACTCTGTTGTATGACTTTAAAAAAATATTAATTTATTTGCACTATGGACCTTTTTCTTAAGTTTTTCTATTGTTTTTACTTACAAATTTATTCGAACAATTGTTCTTATAATAGTAGTTGTTAAATAAATGCACTAAAATTATGAATAGATATCCCATCACCCCAAAAATTATTTTTCTTTAGGAGTTACAAGATATAAACATCATAAGATAAATTATCTGGACAAAGTCTAGTAAGTTGTAAGTAACAATATAGAAGAAAAGATATTAAGGAAAATGGATTTTTGAAACATACTTAATAAAAAAACATAATTAATATATGAAAAAACAAATATTTCTAGTAGGTTACAGAGCTACAGGTAAAACAACAATAGGTAAAGAGCTAGCGAACATTTTAGGATGGGAATTTATAGACACAGATAAAGAAATAGAAAGATACACATCCAAGAGCATAAAAGAAATATTCGAAACCAAAGGAGAAAAAGCATTTAGAGAAATAGAATCAGAGGTATTGAAAAAACTTACAGAACAGGAAGAAGTGGTTTTCTCAACAGGTGGTGGAATAATACTGTACGAATCAAACAGAAACATAATCAAACAAGGAATAGTAATACTACTAGAATGTGAGATAGAAACAATAGTATCAAGAATGAAAAAAGATCAAAATAGACCACCTCTAACAAATTTAACACTAGAAGAGGAGATAAAAAAAACTTTAAGCGAAAGAAAGAAATTTTACGAAGAAGTAGCTAACATAAAAATCGTAAACGAAAACATTCCACCTAAAACAGTAGCATTATTGATAAAGAACTTAATACCTATCAACAACAAAAATACATCTTAGTGTGTATCAAGAATTCAAATTCTTAAGTCTCTTTCTAATGACTTAATCCCTAAAATTTACTTAGATAGTTTCTTTAGAAGACCTTATTAAAAACCTAATTTCCTAAGTTTCTTTCTCTATCTACTCTAACATTTTACAAACATAGTAAGAAGTACTTCTAAGGTTAATTACTTACAAGAAGATAACATTTTCTAGAAGCTGTGGCATAGAAATATTACAAAAGCATTTGTTTGGATAAGTTATTGGATAAGTTATTGTAAGGAACTAGAAAAAAGAAAGTTAAGGAATCGGATTTTTGATACAAGCTCTTTGAAGTATATTAATAAATCATGGTCTAATACTGTGGTAGTCTTTTAGAAGATAAAAAGTTTAATTCTAGGTATTTTGAAGTTTTACTGTTGAGGGAGTTTGGATTTAAGTAAGTATGGTAGATAATTAAATTTTTAACGCACACTCTAAATACATTTTGACTTTAAGTAATAATTTATGTTATTATAAATGTGATTTTTGGAGGATTACCATGAAAATAAAAGAGATATTTCCTTATTTACTAATAGCGTTAGTTTCACTAGTTTTGGGAATAGTATTGACGTTGTTAGTTAACAATTTTATAATTGCAAAACCCAATATTCCATCTTCATACATTGAGTCTTTTGGGTTAGTCCAAGCTAAACCATCATCATACTTGGCAAAAATAGGAGATTATTACTTACCAACAGATGAATTCAACAAAGAGTATCTATTCGTTGTAGAAACTCTATCAGCAGGAGATCCCTCTAAAAAAAGTCTATACCTAAACGATCTAACAACTAAAAAAAATTATCTCGAGAACGTGATAAACGAACTTGTTTTGGTAATAGACGCATACAATCAAGGTTTTCTTTCATCCTCAGAATGGAAAACAATTTCAAAAATCTCTATGAGGAAAGCAGTAGTTGATGGGTTCCTTTCTAAGAAGATAGATATATCGAAAATACAAGTTTCAGACAAAGAAGTCGAGGAACTCTATAACAAAAATAGAGAATACTTCAGACAAAATAATATCTCAGCGGAAAGGGCAGAAGAATTCTTAAGAACACAGATAAAAAACCAAAAACTACAGCAAGAAATAGCAAAATACATACAAGGAGTTAGAGATAAACTCTCAATAGAAAAACTAGAAGAAAATATAAAATAAAAACTAAAAATTAGGAGAAATAATATGCTTTCCAAATTAAACGATAGGTATGTCAATAGAACAAAAATAATTGCTAGTTTGGGTCCTTCTTCAAGGAAGAAGGAAATAGTTGATCAACTTATATTACATGGTGTTGATGTATTCAGGATGAATTTTTCACATGGTACGTATGACGATCATAAACTAAGTGTGTCTCTAGTTAGAGATGCAGAGAAAAGGTTTAACACAATAGCTGGATTAATGGGTGATATACAGGGGCCTAAGATAAGAGTAGGTGCAGAATTAGAAGTAGATATAAGCGATGGTGAAGAAATACTAATAACAAACAAACCGAACTTTGATAAAGTCAGAAATGAGTTACCAAAAAGCATATGGGTTGACTACGAACCAATAATTAAAGAAATAAAGAAAGGTGATAAAGTTTTGATAGACGATGGAATTATAGAACTAATAGTTTCGGAAGTTTTCGAATCATACTTTATATGTAAAACAATACACGGTGGGAAAATAAAGGAAAGAAAAGGTGTAAATTTACCATTCACTAAATTAAGTATACCTTCTATAACGGAAAAGGATATCAACGATATAAAGTTTTGTTTAGATCAAAACGTTGATCTACTCGCAGTTTCCTTTGTGAGGAACGCAAACGACATCAAACAAGCTAAGGATTTTATTATAAAGAACAAAAAGGTAATACCAGTTATTGCAAAGATAGAAATGGTTGAAGCAGTGCAAAACATAGATGACATAATAGATGTATCAGATGCTATAATTGTTGCAAGAGGAGATTTAGGTGTTGAATTCGGGTTAAATGAGGTAACATTAGTACAAAAAATGGTAGTCGAAAAAACGAGAATGGCAGGAAAACCAGTAATAGTAGCAACACAGATGCTAGAATCAATGACAAAAAATATAAAACCCACAAGAGCAGAAGTTGCAGATATAACAAATGCCATACTCGATGGAGTTGATGGGCTAATGGTTACAGGAGAAACTGCAGCAGGAGATTACCCTGTTGAGGTAGTAAAAACGCTGAGAAGCATAATATCGACTGTAGAGAGTAGTGATCTTTACAAGAAATTATATAAATTCTACGAATATCCTCAAACTGAGGATCTTACAGAATCAATAGCATTCGCTGCAAGTCAAATTTCTAGAAAACTAAACGTAAAGTTTATCGTTAATTTCACCCAGACAGGTAGCTCATCAAAACAGATAGCAAAGTTCAGACCATCATGCATAATAATATCATTAAGCCCAGAAGAAGAAACCCTAAGGAAACTAAAACATGTATGGGGAGTAATACCAGGATTAGTAAAACCAGCTAAAACAACCGATGAGATGCTAGAAATGGCTAAGAATTTAGTAAAAGATTATGTTTCCAAAGGAGAAAGTATAGTTGTAACATCAGGTGTACCAGTCGGTGTATCTGGAAGTACAAACATGATAAAAGTTATTGAGTTTGAATAATATTAGGATTGTAAGAAATAATTTTCTCAAGTATATTTCTAAACGTTGGGGCTGCAGACAAGCCCCCTTGCTTTAGTTTCTTGGGATTAACAAGTACTACTACTCCAACTATTCTAGGTGACCCATAAGGAGCAATACCTAAAAAAACCGAATTATAGCTATCTCTATAGTACCCACCAGAAGTATTGTATATCTGACCTGTACCAGTCTTACCAGCAACACGAACTAATCCCACATCTGCAAGTTTACCCGTTCCATACTCAACACTAGATCTCATATAATCCAATATCTTTTCAGAAACATAAGAACTAATAACCCTAATATCTTCCGAGTACCTTATATACTTTTTACCACCTTCCTGCAATTCAATCTCCTTAACAAGCTTCGGAGATACATTCAAACCCTTATTAGCAATTATTAAACCCATTTTCAGTAGCTGAATCCCTGTAACACCTATCTCCTGACCTATACCAACCATATACTTAGAAATACCACTCCATTCACTAAAATGCCTAAATATGCCAGCTTCTTCACCAGGCAAACCAATAAGTGTCTTATCACCAAAACCAAAACTCCTAAGAAAAAAGTAAAACGAACTATTATCAAAATTTTCTATAACTTTTAGCATACCAACATTACAAGAATAAGCAACTATATCTCTAAGAGACACTTTACCATGCGCTTTTTCCCTTATAGTGTGATCATAAATCCTAATAATACCACCACAATCATAATAACTATTTTCTATATTCTTAAAAAACGTTAAAGCAAAAGCCATCGATGCTAATTTCATTACAGATCCAGGCTCAATTATATACGAAACAGTTCTCGAAGAAAAAGGAATCATGGAAAGATTGTTAGGATCAAAAGAAGGATAATCAACCATAGATAAAATCTCGCCTTCCTTTGTAGCAAAAACCGCAAAACCTAAATCTGCTTCAAACTCCTTAACACTCTTCAAAAGTTCCAAATATGTTATCTCTTGTATATATTTGTCTATAGTCAAAATTACCTTACCCCTTTTGCCACTCCTTTCAGAAAGAACATCATTAAAACTATACTCAAAGCCAGAAATCCCCTCGTTATCTATGTTAACAGATCCAACAACGGTACTAGCCTTCTCACCTAAAGGATATCGCCTTACATATTCTTCTACAACCTTCAAAGATCTCTTAATATTACCTTTATCAAAAGCATTAGTTATCTTAACAACACCATCCACACCACTCTCAGGAATTTTCCTAATCAACCAAACAAACCTAGACCCCCTTTCTAGCTTCCTAAGAACATCATTATACCTAATACCAAAATAATCACTAACCATATCAGCAATCTGTCTCATCTCAATATCACTGAGTTGAGAAACATCAACACCCAAAGAAAACGTCTTATAACTCACTGCTAAAATATTACCATTCCTATCTAATATCTCTCCTCTATTACCAGTGAACTTCGAAGAATCTGTATAAACTACATTAGAAAACGAAAGATAAACAATACGAGATATAACAACCAAAATCATAGCTAAAAATATGTAGAAAACTATAAATATCCTTCTTCTCATTGGCTTCGAATTTGCACAATCTTAACCTTAATTCTATAATCCCTGGAAACCCTATTAGCATCATCAATACATTCATCCTTGCTAAAATAAGGACCTATATACAAAACTCCTTCTACGAATTTAACTTTGTAATTCTTCAAAACCAATTGTTTACTGATAACTTCGTTAGCACCCTCAACAACAAAGTAATATCCCTCTCTCAAACCATAATTTTCCAAGTTATTATATTCATTCACATTTGTAGACAAATTTCTACTCAAAACTTTAGCCCAAAAACTATTAGGATATTCTTTCAGAAGAGTATTAATAAGTTTCTCACTTTCCTGGTAATTACCCATATTCCTGAAAATAATAGCATCGATAAACTTTTTCTTCACCAAATCGAAATCATTAGTACTCAAAACTTCCAACTTACTTTTGAAATTGGAAAGAGAAAAATATAAAAGAATAGAGAAACTACCATCGTTACTATCAACAGACCCAATATTCCCCAAAACCCTATACACTTCAACTTCATCTCTAGTATTTATAATATCATATATATTTGTTGATGGATAACCTAAATACGAAAGCAAAAAACTCTGCAGTTCTTTAGCCTGAATCAGTGAAGTGTTTGATAAAATAGAAACCGCATTAGTAATATTTGTCATAAAAGATAATCTATAATTAAGTACATCCCTTTCATAGTATTCCAACTTATAAGGGTCAAGATTATTATAGAGAATATAAGCCTTAATAAACTCACCATAAAAAAACATCTCTTCAGCTATGTAAAACCTTTCCCTATCATAAGAAAAAGCTAACAAAGAAATAAAACAAAACAACACAAAAAGAACTCTTTTCATATACTTAGATTATAATGAAAAATACAACGCAAATCACAATAAAATACTTTACCAAATATAGACGAAGATAATAAAAATATGCCCTTACAATTTCTCTTTAGATGGCTCTAGTGCATTTGGTATAAGCACACCTACAAACTTGCTATACTTCCTTATGCTATAATACCCTTGTATCATAACCATTATTACAACTATTATATCTCTCCTAATTTGTCTCAACAATCATTTAATTACACTTTTTTTAACACTCTCATCCTCTAAGATGGAAATATTAACTAATCAAAACAAATTGACTTAAGTCTTTGAAATTATTAAATATTAACATCTTATGACAAAAACATTTAATTACGTGTTTGGGCCTGTACCATCAAGAAGATTAGGAATGTCATTAGGTATAGATCTTGTGCCTCATAAAATATGTAACTACGATTGTATATTCTGCGAAATAGGTAAGACAAAGAAAACCGTAACCGACAGAAAAGAATACATCAAGAAGGAAATAATACTCAAAGAATTAGATGAATTTCTAAATTCTTACAATGGTAAGATAGATCATATAACGTTAACAGGTGAAGGAGAAACAACTCTAAATTCCAAACTAGGTGATATAATAAAAGAAATAAAAAACAGGTACAACTACCCTGTAGCTGTTTTAACCCATTCTGGTAACATATCTGACAAGCGAGTAAGAGAAGAATTGTGTTTAGCAGATATTATTTGCCCATCACTTGATGCTGCTAGCCAAGATGTCTTCGAAAAGATAAATAAACCTCACAGTTCAATAAAAATCGAAGAAGTAATAGAGGGACTTATAAACCTCCGAAAAGAGTTTAGAAACAAAATTTTACTTGAAGTGTTACTAGTTAAAGGTATAAACAACTCATACGAAGAATTAGACAAAATAGGAAAAGTATGTAATTTAATAAAACCTGACATGGTGCAAATAAACACCGTAGATAGACCTGGTGCATACCCAGAAGCACTACCTTTATCCTTTGAAGAACTACAGATAGCTAAAGAAATCATATCAAAACACTACCAAAAAGTAGAAGTTCTAAGTAGACACTATCAAAACCCAGAACCCACTAAAAAACTCGCTGAGAAAATAGAAGAAGATGTTTTATCAATAATGAGAAGAAGACCCCTAACAATACTTGACATTGTAATCTCCGAAGGTATTGATTTTTTTAAAGCAAAAGAAATAATCGAAAATTTACTAATCCAAGGCAAAATAGAAGAGACCACAATTAACAAAACAAAGTTCTACAGAATTCTTAAAACAAAATCAACTTAGTATTTTTTTAAGATGAGCAAAAACTTCCTGCAAAGACTTAGCATCAATTATTGGTTCTCTTTCTCTATAATCTATCTTTTTACCTGCAACTTCCTTACTCCATCCTTCAACGAAACTACAAGCAATTATAGGTTTATTAAATTGCCATGAATAAGCTATCTCAGATAAAGTTCCTGCCCCACCACCAACCACCACAACAACATCAGCTGAAAGTACATTTATATAGTTTCTAGCAAAACCCATACCAGTAGGTATAACAACAGTAGCAAAAGGAGTAGAATTTTCAAGACTATCAAAAGGTGTTATAGCAACAACAATACCACCTTCCTCAAAAGCTCCCCTACTGGCTGAGTCCATAACACCATCCCTACCACCAGTAACTAAAACCCACCCATTTCTAGCAACAAACTTACCAATTTCATAAGCAACACTATTTTTTTCTTCAAAATCGCCACTATCACCTATTAGTAAAACTTGCCTTTTTCTATTCCCCATAATCACTTAACTTGATTGATCACTAACCCTAAAAGATCGTTAATCGTATTAGCATAAGAATCAGGATATTTATTGGTAGCAAGCGAATACATTTCCCTGGCTTTATCAAAATTACCAATATAATAAAACACTTCCGAAGACTTGACAATAGAAACTGGAGCTAGAAATGAATTTGGATAATTTTTAAAAATAACTTCATAATTTTTCAAAGCTTCTTCAAATAGTCCCATAGCTTCATACGTCTGGGCAATATTGAATATTGCAACAACCCTAAGAAACTGAGAAGGAGCATTCGTTGCTTTTGAGTAGTAAGATATAGCTGTGTCAAAAGATCTACCTTGATTATAGTAGATATCACCTAGAATTATATTAGCAATAGCAACGATTTTATAGTTTTTACCAGTATCAGATATACTTTGGAGAGTTGATAAAAAATTCTGGAAATTCTGTTCCAATGTGTTAGTATCTTTTTGAGAATTTATATAGGAAAAATAGGCCAAATCAAACTTTGTTTTCAAAGAGTTTTCTTCCGCACTCTGGATAGAAAAATAAACCAAAACACCAATGAATACTAGAACAACAACTACTCCACCTGCCACAAAATATTGCCACCTACTTACGACAAAAGAATATACCGTATTAATAACTTTTGTAATTATTTCCACCTAATCCTCCATACTAACCTTTTTCTTACTAGATCTCTTAGAAACCTTAGAATCTAGCTTAGGAGATATAGACAAACCTTTCATCCTGAGAAGATCTGCAATTGTCCCCTTCTTAACATCAGTAGGTTCAGAAACAACAAACTCTTTCTTAGCTTCTTCAATTTGTTTCTTTTCGAGTAGTTTTATACTAAGTTCTATTATCTTCTCGGATGGCACAACTCTAACGACAACTGCACTTATTTGATCTCCAACTTTAAATTTCTCTTTATGATCAACTCCCCTATCAACAGAAACCTGAGAAGCAAGAACAAATCCTTCAACTCCACCTAAATCTACAACAATCCTATCATCTCTAACTTCTTTAACAACACCTGAAACAACACTACCCTTAGGATTAACTTCTCTAAACCTTTCCCATGGATTACCACTTAGCATCTTAACACTTAAGTGCAGTAACCTATTCTTTTTATCAACCTTTGTTATCAAAGCCTCAACCATCTGTCCTTTAGAGTAAAGCTTTTTCAAATTAACATTTTCATTATCCCAAGAAATATCTTCTTTTCTTAATATTCCTTCAACTCCCTCAATTATTCCAACAAAAACTAAATTATCCGTAATAGTATTAACTCTACCCCTTATTATTTGCCCCTTTTTATACTTTTCTTCAATGTTTTCCCATGGATCAGGTAGTAACTGCTTTACACCTAACTTAACAAGTCTTTTTTCATTATCAAAAGATAGAATTTTTGATTTTACAATATCACCCACTTTAAATTCACTTTTTAAAGATTTAGGTTTTCTGCTCCAAGATAAGTCAGTATTGTATATTATTCCCCTAACTCCCTCTTCCAACTCTACAATAGCAAACTTGTCTTTAACGGAAATAATCCTACCCTGAACGACATCAGATTCTTTATGTGAATTAACAAAATCTTCAAAAGGATCCCTTTCTATTTGTTTTCTACCTACTCTAATCCTAGCTTTATCCTTCTGAACTTCCAGAACCTTAACCGTAAAACTATCACCTAAACTAACAAAGCTATTTATATCCTTAACCTTCTTCCAAGAAAAATCATTGATAGATAAAAAAGCATTAACGCCGTTTACATCTAACAACAGATATCTATCTGTAATCTTTTTGACAACACCAACGACTTCATCACCAACGTTAACTTTAGACAAGAAGTCTTCTCTTTTCTTGCTTAACTCTTCCTGCAAAAGAACTTTCCTTGACAAAACAAATTGACCTTCTTTCTTATTAACTATCTTGAACAAGAATTCCTTATTCAAGTAAGACTGAGGATCAACATTTATTCTAGTAAGTTCGACCTGTGATGCTGGCAAAAAACCCTTTAAATTAGTACCTAAATCAACTAAAAATCCCTTAAGTAACTTGATATTACTATCCTTTATAGATTGATTTTCATATAAAACTTTCACAATCTTACCAGAAACAGGTTCACCTAGCTTAAACTTGTTATTAAGTTCTTCAACTTTTTCTTTTCTCGCTGCAACAAACCTTGACCCAATAAACCCTTTATCAGTTTCAATAACTGCAATCTTAACATTATCATTGACATTCGGTAGAACCTCGAACTCTTGCACTGGAACCGATACTTCGGATTTATAACCACAATCAACAAACACGTCTCTTTCACCAACAAGGACAACTTTCCCTTCTACTATCTTAGCTCCCTTAAAAAAATCAAAAGATTCTGCCATAACTTTTTCACCCTAAAAAAGCCAAAATCATTTTAAACATAATAAAAACTCTATGTCAACTTAATCTAACAAAACCTTATCACCAATTCAACTTTGTCCTAATTATTTCAAAGAAATTCTTTCTAGGATTCCTAACAACTTTAGCATAGAAATCGCACTTACCAATGTTAATCTCTACATCCTCGTTTATATCAATATACTCCTGACCATCAAAAACAACTATAGGTGAAGGAGAGATATGTTTAACTTTTAACTTAACATTAGCATCCTTACTCAACACTATTGATCTAGCTGATAGAGTATGGGGACAAATAGGAGTAATAATTATATTTTCCATTGTAGGAGTAAGAATTGGGCCAAATGCAGAAAGAGAATAAGCAGTGGATCCTGTAGGAGTAGCAACTATTATACCATCACCACGGTAATTATTAAGAAACTCTCCATCTACAAAAACCTCAACATCAATAAGTCTATGAAACTTCCCTCTAGTAACAACCACTTCATTCAGAGAATAGTTCGAGTACTTTTCATTATCACCAAAAATCACCTCTGATTTTATCATCATTCTATTCTCAACTTCGTATTTTTGGGTCTTTATAAGCTCTATCAGATAAGGAATTTCATCTTTCGAGAAATGCATCAAAAAACCTAACTTACCAACATTTACCCCAGCAATGGGAACCTCATATACCGAAAATAACCTAGAAGCATAAAGTATAGTACCATCACCACCCACACATATAACAAAATCAGGTCTCTTTATACCTTTATAAGAACTAAAATTAGCAGAAAAATTAGAGAAATCCGTCTTTAGTAGAAAAAAATCAAAACCTTCACTATCAAGAAGACCTTTCAAATAAGATAATACTTCTTTACTCTCCTCTTTATTAGGATTATATACAATACAAACAAACATTCAAAAACTATCTCTTTGAGTATTGTTTTGACTTTCTAGCCTTAACCTTACCATACTTCTTTCTTTCAACCATTCTTGGATCCCTTCTAACAAGATTAGCTTTTCTAAGTATAGGCCTTAACGTTATAGGATCATAACTTGCTAACGCTAAAGAAATCCCATGTCTTATAGCAACAGATTGAGCAGAAATACCACCACCGCTTACGTTAACAGTAACATCAAACTTACCTAATGTGTTTGTAATTCTAAAAGGTTCTAATACAGTATCAATATAAGTCTGAATGTTCTTAAAATGATCCTTCAAATCTTTACCATTAACTGTAATGTTGCCTTTACCACCTGGTTTTAAAAAAACTCTAGCAACAGAAGTTTTCCTAGCACCTCTCGCTAAAATAACAGAATCTCTAGCCATACTTCCCCCTATACCTTATATTCAATTGCATTAGATGGAACATTTATATTCTCATCTTTAAAAACTCTCATCCTTCTTAATCTAACCTTTCTCAACCTATTTTTAGGCAACATCCCTCTAACTACTCTTTCAAAAACAAACCTAGGGTTTCTCAAAATAGCATCTTTAAAGTAAACATGCTTAAGCCCACCTGGATAGCCAGAATGCCAGAAAAATACCTTGTAGTCTCTCTTCTTACCAGTAACTATAGCCTTAGAAGCGTTCTTAACAATAACATAATCACCATTGTCAATGTGTGGAGTATAATCAACCTTATGTTTACCCATGAGTAATCTAGCTATAGCAACTGCTAACCTACCAATTGGCTTACCTTCAGCATCTATAACATAATACTTCCTAGATATCTGTTTACCACTTATCATTATAGTTTTCATATACCACCCTTGAAAGATACTTTATTATAAAAATATAATCCATATTATTTCAAATTATTTGGGAAGTTGCATCAAAAATCCAATTTTTTAAAACCTTTTTCTATATCTCTCCCTTAATCATAACTTATTCAGACAGCATTCTAAAAAGAATACCGTATTAAAAACTTAATTTCTTAAGCCTCTTTCTTTTCACACTATCCCAAAATTCATTAAGTCAACTGCCTTTACAATATCTCTGTTTCATAACTTCTAAATAAAGGTAGCTTCTTAGAGTGATTAGTCTAGAGGTTCCATATAAATCTTAACCCCTTTAACTATTTAGATAAGTAACATTATTATGTTGTTTCTGCTTTATAACCTATTAGTAATAGTATCTCCATTAGAAGATGAGCCTTTTTACGACTTTTTAGACAAATGATCTTATGTTCATCTTCCATAACTTATTAAAAGCGGTAGTTCCTTCTTTAAAGTCGTCTGTAGTAAAACAATTGGCAAACTCTTCTATCTC
>JBKBIJ010000042.1:0-12556 GCA_046299455.1 Brevinematia bacterium
AGGATTTTTCTCCTGTAATTGGTAAAGTTTATGAAGATACGCCAGAATACAAAATGATAGAAGTTACAATAAAGAGGGGTATACCAACTTTATTTTATGAAAATGATGTAAAAAATTCTGTTTTAGGTAAGATAGGTGGGATAGAGCCATTTTCTGTTGTTTTTGTTCCTATAGTTATTAATGATGTCGTTGTTTATGTTGTTGAGTTAATTAAGAAGAAAAAAAATAGGAAATATTCTGGTTTTCTTGAAAATGATATTTTTGCTTTATCTATAATATCTAATATTGCTTCTGCTATATTTACAAATGCTGATCTTTTCAATAGAGCTATTCATGATAATCTTACCGGTTTGTATAACATACACTATTTTAAAAACTTAGCTTATGAGGAGATGAATAAAGTTAAGAAGTTTAGGACAAAATTTTCTCTGGCTGTTATAGATTTGGATCATTTTAAACATGTTAATGATACATATGGACATAGTGTTGGTGATGAAGCGTTGAAGTTTTTCTCAAGTATACTTAGGCAAGAGGTAAAAAGGTCATCCGATATAATAGCTAGATATGGTGGTGATGAGTTTATAGTTGCTTTTCCTTCAACTGATTTGATGAGTGCTTATAATGTTTGTATGAAGTTAAGAGATAAGCTTAATTCGGAAATATTTAAAATTAATGACAAAGTGTCAATAGTTCTGACTCCAAGTATAGGTATTGCTGATGTTAGTGACGAAGACATCAAAAATTCTTCTTCTAATATTGATTTATTTAGAAGAATTTTCGTAAAAGCTGATACTGCTCTATATAATTCTAAGAAAACAGGTAGAAATAAAGTAACGATTTATACCGATAGTTTACCTTTGATAGAAGAAAGGGAGCTTTAGTATGTATAAGGATATTTCTAGATCGATAGAAGATTTATTAAAGAGGGATGTTAAAGCCAAGGCTTTGTATACAGATATTATCTACAGATCTAGGAATAAGGAACTTAAGGACTTGCAAACTCTTCACCCGTTTATTACCTATGTTGTTGAGAAAATTAGAAACATTTATGGTGATGTTGATCCTAAAGAAATTAAAAAAGCAATAATATATTTTTATTCTAAAAATGTCATAGGCATAGATGCAGATTTATGGAAGTAGAGTAGTGTATGAATATTTTACCGAAGGGCTTGGAAGATTTAATTGGAATACTTAGCGAGATACCAGGTATAGGTCCTAAGACTGCGGAAAGAATTGCTTTTTTTATTGTTGTATCGAAAGATAACTTTATCGACAAATTATTGGATTCAATTTCAAATTTGAAAAATACAATAAAGCTATGTTCTGAATGTGGGATAATTTCAGATTCTGATCCATGTAAGATATGTTCTTCTTATGATAGGGATAAGGAAGTTATATGTGTTGTTGAGAAAGCTAATGATGTTTTGGTAATAGAAAAGACTGGTGAATTCAATGGAGTTTATCATGTTTTGGGGGGAGTTATATCGCCTATAGAGGGTGTTGGTCCTAAAGATATATCAATAGATAAGCTAATTAGTAGAATAACAAAGAACAATGTTAGAGAGTTATTTTTTGCTCTAGATCCAGATGCTGAAGGTGAAACAACCATTTCTTTTATAGTTTCTATCATAAAAAAAATGAATATTAATGTTTCTTTTACATCTATAGCTAAAGGTATACCTTTGGGTGGTAATATTGAGTATTCTGATCTTCTTACTCTCTCTAGAGCTATAAAGAATAGGAATAAGATAGAATAGTTAGTGAATATTGTAACTGGTAAAGTTTGGGAAATTAGTTACTTTTTTTGTTTTAAGTAGTTTGTATTGATTATAATTTTTTAAACTTTTTTGGGGGGTTCGGTGAGGGTACGATCTACTACAGTTATTGGTATGCTTAAAGATGGTAGGCTTGTTATAGGAGGTGATGGTCAAGTTACTTTTGGGGATACTGTTTTAAAATCTAATGCCAAGAAAATAAGAAAGATATATGATGATAAAGTTTTAGTTGGATTTGCTGGTGCGACTGCAGATGCTTTTGCTTTACTTGAAAAATTTGAAGAACATCTAAAAGATAATAATGGTAACATTCTCAAAGCTTCTGTAAGTTTGGCTAAGGAATGGAGAACGGACAAACTCCTTAGAAGATTAGAAGCTCTCTTGATTGTAGGTAACAAAGAGAAGATACTTATACTTTCTGGTACTGGTGATGTTATTGAACCTGAGGATAACATTGCGGCAATAGGTTCTGGTGGTCCTTATGCACTAGCTGCAGCTAGAGCATTCATAAAGGCAAACCCAAATCTAGATCCTAGGTTTATCGTTGAAGAGTCTTTGAAAATAGCTGGAGAAATATGTATATACACAAATAAAAGTATAATCGTAGAGGAACTTTAGTAATGCATATTGATATTGTAACAGGAATATTTGTTGTTTTTCTCGTTTCAGCGGTACTTCTTTATTTCCTTGGAAAGTTCAAGATACCATCTATTGTTTCTTTGATTATCACTGGTGTTGTTTTGAGTAATGTTGGAATACTTAGAGATAACTATTTGTTTAATGAGATTTCTAGCTTGGGTATGATGCTAATGTTGTTTTTTATAGGAGTTGAATTTTCTTTCAAGATCCTTTGGGAATATAGAAAAGAAGCAATAATTGGAGGAGTAACCCAAGTTCTCTTTACAACAGTGCCTGTTTTCATACTAGTTTTTTTTATCTCTGATTACAAAGTTGCTTTCTTGATCTCATTTACTATTGCTATGAGTAGTACTGCTGTCTTGGTTGGTGTTATTGAAAGTAAAAGTGCTTTTGATACTACTTATGGTAGAATATCATTTTTGATTTCGCTCGTTCAGGATATAGTTGGTATATTGGTGCTTGCTTCTTTACCATTTGTTATTAGTTCTAAGCCTTTCGATGTAAAAGTTGGTTTAGGGTTTTTGATTTTTGCCGTTTATGTTGTTTTTCTATATTATTTTATTAAAACAAAGTTTTCTGATGCCTTGGCTTTGAGAAATAGGTATCTTATAGTTTTCCTTGCTATTGTTATAAGCTTTGGTAGTGGAGTAGTTTCAAGGCTCTGTGGCCTTTCACACCTCTTAGGGTCTTTTATAGCTGGTGTTATAATTTCAGGTACTTTCTTTGGTAGACAAATCGCATCGGAGATATTGCCGATTAAAGAAATATTTGTAGGTTTTTTCTTCGTTTATATTGGTAGTTTGCTCAGTCTTGAATTGTTTGTGTCAAACATTAGTTATATAGTCTTGCTTACATTGATTATTATCATCTTTAAGTTTATTGTCGTATTTATAATTTTACTTTGTATGAAAATTTCTTTGGAAAATAATGTCAAAGCTTCTATTTTAATAACGAGTATTGGTGAGTATGGTTTACTTCTGTTATCGGTTGGTTTATTAGAAAAGGTTTTAGATACTAGGATTTTTGTTATTTTGATATCATCTATAGTTTTTAGTATGGTTGTTACCCCTATACTTTTTGAGTTCTTTGAGAATGTTCAGCGTAGATTTAGGTTTTTAGGTGTTAAGGATATCAGTGAAAAAGAGAAAGGTAAGGTTGACGTTGTTGTTGTTGGTTTTGGGCCTGTTGGGAAAAACCTTGTTGACTTCCTTAAATCTAATTCTATTTCTTATGCTGTTATTGAGATGAATTCAGAAACGGTTAAAAAGTATCAAGAAAGTTACAACATATATTTTGGCGATGCTAAGAAAGAAAATATATTAAAATGGATTGGAATTGAGAATGCTAAACTTCTGGTTATAACTCCTCCGATTCTTAACGAATCGTTATTTATATCTGAGAAGGCTAGATCTATTAACCCAAATATTGATGTAATTGTGAGAGTAAAGTTTTTATCAGAAGTTAGTGCTTTAGCTGGAACTGGTGTTGAGGTTATTTGTGATGAGTATGAGGTTGGTAATTCTGTCATTGGGTATTGTATTAGAAAATTGAGTTTGAAGTTTGAATAAGGTTATGGGTTGTTGATTTATGTTATTGTGGATAGTTTTTTTATGAATTCTATAAAATACTTGGAAAGGAGTATTTTATGATGTTTCCTACAAAACAGATTATTATGTTGGTTATACTTATTTTTATCTTCTCTGGTGCTATTGTTTTACCTACATTGATTTCAGGAAAAACTTTTTATGGTATTGATGGAAACGTTGGAGTTATTAAAAATCTTTCTGAGGCTATGTGGAAACTACAGAACGAATTTTGGAATAATAACTATCTTTTAGGTTTACCTATTGGAGTATCTTTTAATATATCTATTTTTCTTGGGAAGATCATAGGGTATGATAAAGTACCTTTGTTTGATGTTTTTCTTTATATTGTTATTTCTTTTGTGGGAATGTATATTTTTCTTAGAAGTTCTGGTCTTACAATTTGGGGGGCTTTGTTTGGTGGTGCCAGTATTTCTCTTACTACCATGGGTATACTATCTGTTTTGGGTGGGCATATTTTGGGATCTTTGGGATTTTTGATTTTTGCACTTGGTTTAATAAAGTATCTGTATTCTAGGGAGTTTAGTTTTCTAAAGTTATCAATTTTGGTTTTTATTATTGGTGTTTCTTTAGGTATTGCTTTTGCTGATGTTCAAAGAACTATTTATTTTGGGTTGATTTTAGCTGCTTACGTTATTTTCCTTACTGTTACTAAGTTTGGCAAGCTTTCAAATATTTTTAGTGATGGGAAAAAATTCTTGAAGTTTTTGGTAGTGCCTATTTTGATATTTACTGTATTTTTTGTATTTTCTTTAAGTTCTATATCTGGGTTAATAGGATTTACTAAGTTTGAGCAAGTTGGTGTTAGTGATCCTGAATCGAAGTGGAGGTTTTTGGTGCAATTTTCGTATCCACCTGAGGAAATATTAAATTTCTTTGTTCCTGGCATTTTTGGGTATTTTTCTAATGATCCTAATCTTCCTTACTGGGGTAGATCGGCCCAGGATTTTGATTATGAGAAAACTAAAAAAGGTATGAAAAACTTCAGGTTAGGTATTGATGCTTATCTAAATGTTTTTGTACTTCCTTTTCTGCTTCTTTCGTTTATTTACTTTGGAAAGTGGGATAGGTTTAAAAAGTTGCATTTTATGTTTTGGGGTATTGTTGGTTTGATAGCTTTCTTGTTTTCAATTGCCAGGTACTTCCCTACATTTTTTTGGTTACTCATTCAGATACCATTCTTCGATAAATTAAGGGTTCCTGCTAAATGGATGGATATTTTTTCAATTTCTTTGGTTATTATGTCTTCTTTTTCTTTTGATTCTTTTTTAAGGTCTTTGGGTGCTAGGTCTTTGGAAAATAGGAGGTTTTTGATTTTCCTGTCAATTTATTCTTTAGTTTTGCTCTTTGCATATTTTGTGCTTTCTGGTATAAAACCAGAGATTGCTATGTATTTTTCTTATAACCAGCAATATGATTATAGCATTTCTATGAAGATAGCTGAAAATATATCCAATTCTGTTGGTAATGCTTTTGTTTTTGTTAGTATTGGTACTATTTTACTTTGGGTTTTAGAAGCCATTTCGAACGGTGGTTTCAAACCTGCAGAAGGTAATAATGCTAAAAGTTTAGTTTTTGATGGAGTTTTTTTGGTTTTTATTTTAGTTGTTTTCTTGAATATGTTTTTAGTGGTTAAGCCTTTGTTTAGGAATGTAGATGCTAAAAAGCTATATTCTGATAATAATATTGTCAATTTTATGAAAGATAGGTTGAATAATGAGCAATCAAGAGTTGTTATGTATTCTGGTTTGGCAAATCATTATTATACTTTTTTATTTCCTTACCATGATCTTGAGACTATACAGACGATTGCACAATCCAGGTTACCTGAGGAATACACCAGGTTGCTTCCTATTATTTCTTCGTTTAATTTTGATTTAATGGCTAAGTTTTCCACCAGGTATTTCCTTACTGAGCTATCTCCAGATAATCCCGTTTTTTTGCAGATACCTATTCTAAGCTATTATACGAATTTGTCTTCTATCATTTATTTGTCTGAGGATCAGCAATCTTTTAATCACACTCTTTTTGTTTATTTTATCTCAAATTCATTACCAAGGTTTTTTATAACGCCTAATTACATAAAATATAATGGTCAAATCGAGATGGTTTTAGGTTTGCCTATTGAAGTTTTAAAAAACAGTGTCCTTATTACTAATGATATACCAAACTTTTCACCATCCCAAACCTTGAATTACTCAATACTTGTCGAAAGATATTATAAAGATTATGCTAAGCTAAGGGTATCTATGAGTGATAAAGGATTTTTAGTTTTCAATAACTACTACCATCCTAAGTGGAAATGCTTTGTTGATGGTAAGGAGAAAGAAATTCTAAAAGCTAACTATTTGGTTCAAGCTATTTACATAGATCAAGCTGGTGAACATATAGTAGAATTTAGGTTTGATTCATTTTCGGTTTTTTCATTGATTCAAATTGTTATGCTCATAGTCTTTTTTGTATCGATAGGGGTAATAGGGTTTGTTAGAGATATTTAAACAGATTTTATATTATTGGATGTTTTCTATGTCCTTCATATCAGCTTATTTAAGAGATTATCCGATTTTTAGATATATTTTTGAACATTCTTGGTGTTTTTAGAAGGATGTGTTAAAAATCTAAATTTTTTTAAGCCTTTAAAAAGGGAAATTAATGCTTTTAATAGGTTTTTACTTGTCTGGTTATATGCTCAATATTATGGTATTTCTATTCTATAACTTCTTAGAGATGATATTTTATTTGAGCGATGAGTATTTTTAAGACTATACTATTTAGAAGTTCTTGGCAAAGGTTTTGAAAAGAAGAGAAATTTTCATTTTTCACTTTGAGAATAATACCATATTTTAGAGATACAAAAATTAAAAGTTTTTCAAATATTGGGTCTTTTATGAATAATTCTATGAGAAGGTTTTTGAGAAAGGTTTTTAAGAAGTATAGAATTTATTGAATATATTCTTACCCCTTAATTAGCAAAGTAATATTTTAGAAACATTCTCTTCTCTCTAGGTGAGGGGAATATTAACTATTTTAAGGAGTATCGATTTTCTTAGCAATATTTTTTACACCTTTAAACATTAAAGTATTTTTGAAACATCTTAAATTCTCCTTATAACTTTAAACTAGTACTCTTATTATGGTATACTTTTGTTCGAAGACTTCTTAGAAGTGATAGTCTCTTTGAATAACAAGTATTTTTTGAAAAGTATCTAATTCTTAGCTTATATTTTCGAACTTAGAAGACCTTGTAAAACTTTTTAAACATTCTCTTATTTTTAGGTGAAGATAGATGTTAAACGGTTACATTTAGGAGGTTATACTGCGTCAAAAGTTAAGTTTTTTAGCTCTTTTCCCTTCCATTTCTCCTTAAAGATTGTTTAAGCAATTGTTCTTTTTATAATAAAGGAAAGTAGTTTTTTTATTCTAGTATGAGTTTTCTATAAACTTAGGGTTATCTAATACTCATTACAAATTGTTCAACACAAGTATTCTTATATAGTATTTCTTTTCTATAACTTCTAAAGGTTGGTATTTTCTTGGATCGATAAGGTTTTTAGGGGTTATCCAATTTCTTAGATATAGTCTCATCCCCTTTAATTAGGGAAATAACATTTTTTCTCTTCAGTTCTTACAAGTTTATTTGGAGGATTGTCTTTGTATTGCTTTTGTTCTGTAGATTCTTGAGAAAAGTGATTTCCTTAAAAGATAGATTCCTTTTTAAGATGCTATTCATTTCTAGATATATTCTGAACACCTTTAAGTGGTAAAGTAACATTTCTAAATCATCTTATTTCTTCTAGGCAAAAAGAACATTAGCTAGCTACATCTAAAAGGTGATACTGTGCTAAAATAAATTTCTTATACTTTTTCTCTCAAATTCATCCTCACAACTCATTTGTAGAGATTATTTTAGAAATTCAATTTCCTGAGACTATTTTTCTCTTTACTACCTTTCCTGAAACATCTGGACAATTACTTATAACTTCTTAATAAAGATAATTTCTTTGGATGAGAGCGTGTTGTCCGATTTTTTTGATCTATTTCCTTCTTATTTCTTCTTACAAGTTATTTTAGAAAATTGCACTTATAGCATTTCTGTTTTATAATTTCTAAAGAAATTATAGTTTTTTGAGCAAAGATCTCTTTTAAGGCTTATCCAATTTCTTAGATCACTTTCGCATGCCTTCAAGTAGAAAAGCAATATTTTCGAAACATCATCCATAAATTCTAGAAAAAGTGTTTATTCGAATGATGTACTTTTTAAGAGGTATCAAGTTTCTTAGGTGTTCTTTACGGATATTTTAGGTATAGAAGTATATTTTTGATACAATCTCAAAAGACATTTTAGTCATGAGTATGTATATGAGACTAAGTTATAGCTTCCAAACATTTAGAGCAAATAGTAGGATGATTTGGATTAGAACCAACTGTAGTAGAATACATCCAACATCTTTCACATTTTTGCCCATCAGCTCTAGTAACTGCTACTTTAATTCCTTCTTGTTCATAAAAAACCAAATCAGAAGATTCAGGTAAGCCAACATAACATTGAGAAACTATAAAAAACTCCCATAATGAATCTTTGTAAAATTCAAGAATCTCTCTTATTTGGCGATTGTCTGTATCGATATAAATCTTTGCTTCAAGTGAAGAGTTTATAATATCGTTTCTTCTTGCTATTTCAAGAGCTTTAAGCACTACTTCTCTAACTGAAATCACGACTTTAAACTTATTCCTAATATCTTCATTATTCCATTCATCTGGAATAGTATCATATTCTGTTAAGAAAACCGATTCTATATTAGTTCTTTCTCTAAAGAAATATTGCCAAACTTCCTCGGATGTAAAAGATAATATAGGTGCAACAATTTTAACCATATAACTAAGTAAATAGTAGATAGCACTCTGTGAGCTTCTTCTCTTCAGACCATCTCTTTTACCAGTATACAATCTATCTTTGAGCACATCAAAATAAAATGCACTTAGCTCAATATTACAGAAATCGTAAATTTTTCTATATACCTTATTGAATTCGTAGTTATTATAATATTCACTAACAACTTTGTGTAAGTTATAAAGTAAATCTAAAGCCCATTTATCTATATCTGTAAGTTTATCGTAAGGAAGGATATCTTTTTGATCAAAGTCATATAAATTTGAAATCATATATCTAAACGTATTTCTAATCTTTCTGTAGGAATCCACTACTTTCTCTAGAATATGATCACCTATTTTTAGATCTTCTGTAAAATCTTCAGAAACGACCCACAATCTTAGTACATCTGCACCATACTTTTTTATGACTTCTTCAGGAGAAACAACATTTCCCAAAGACTTATGCATTGCCCTTCCCTGTTCATCAAGTACAAAACCATGAGTAAGAACATGCTTATAAGGAGGAACACCTTTAAGCGCTATGGATGGCCAAAGTGATGATTGGAACCATCCTCGATGCTGATCCGATCCCTCAAGATAGAGATCAGCTGGAGATGATAATTCCTCTCTCACATCAAGAACACAAAAGCTACTTACCCCAGAATCAAACCATACATCAACAATATCTTTTTCTTTCTCAAATTCACTACTACCACAATCACATTTAAATTTCCCTTGAAAATCTTTTACATCTTTCTCAAACCAAACATCAACACCCTCCTCAAAAAAGATTTTTATGATATGCTTACCCCACTCACCACCTAAGTGAGTCTTACCACACTTCTTACAAGTAATACTAGGTATAGGTACTCCCCAGGCTCTCTGCCTAGACAAACACCAATCCGTCCTATTCTTTACCATAGATTCAATCCTATTCTTACCCCAAGAAGGAACCCATTTAACTTTGTCTATCCACTCAATAGCTTTATTTTTGATAGATTTATCACTAACGTTGAAAAACCACTGTGGCTTTGTTCTAAATATTACCGGATTCTTACATCTCCAACAGTGAGGATACTGATGTTTATAACCTTCATCATGCAAAAGAACACCAATCTCTCTAAGAAAACTAATTATAAGCTTATTAGCTTCAAAAACCTCAACTCCTTTCCATCTACCAACTTCATCTGTAAACTTACCTTCGTCATCGACAGGAGAAAGGAGTGGTAAATCATATTTTACTCCAACCTCGTAGTCTTCAATACCATGACCTGGAGCAATATGAACAATACCAGTACCAGTGTCAGAAACCACATGCTCACTGAAAACAACCTTAGATTCTCTCGTTTCAAAAGGATGATTAACCTTGAGGGTTTTTATATCTTCAAGCGATATATCACAAACATGCTGAAATACCTTGCCAATTTTAGCAGAAATCTCATCTAGCAAATTTTTAGCTAAAACGTAATACTCATCACCATCAAACGAAGCAATAACATAATCAAGATCTTCACTAAAAGCAACAGCAACATTACCAGGCAAAGTCCAAGGCGTAGTTGTCCAAATAAGAACAAATAATTTCTTGCTAAAATGATCCTTTTGGGCAGGAAATTTAACATATATAGCAGGAGATTCTTTCTCGTAATATTCAATCTCAGCTTCAGCAAGAGCAGTTCCACAATGAAAACACCAATGTATAGGCTTCTGACCTTTGTATATAAAACCTGCATCAGCAAGATCTATCAAAACTCTAGCAATATTTGCTTCATAATCTTTAGACATCGTCAGATAAGGTTTGTCCCAAATACCAAAAACACCAAGCCTAATAAATTCTTCTCTTTGAACATTTATAAACTTCTCCGCATATTGCCTACTTAACTTCCTAATCTCAGTAGGAGAAGTACTTTTAGCCTTTACTCCTAAACTCTTAGTAACATTAAGTTCTATTGGTAATCCATGACAATCCCAACCAGGAACAAAAGGAGAATAGTAACCTTCTAAAAGCTTATTCTTAACAACTATATCCTTGAGAATTTTATTTAAAGCATGCCCTATATGTATATGTCCATTAGCATAAGGAGGCCCATCGTGAAGTATATAACTTTTATTTTTATCTTTTAAGCTTAGAGCTTTCTCATAAATTTTGTTTTCTTTCCAAAACTTTATGAACTCTGGCTCTCTTTGGGCTAAATTAGCTTTCATCGGAAAACTAGTAGAAGGTAAATTAAGTGTGCTCTTGTAACCTTCCATATCCCTACTCCCCCACTTTCTCTACCTCAAATTTCTCAATAACATCATTAGAAAAAACCTCATTTGCGATCTTCTTTACCAATTCTTCATCGTAAGAAGTTTCTACAAAAAAAACCTTCCCAACCCTAACATCTTGAACACCATTATACCCTAAATTATGTAGAACCCTAAGAATAGAACTACCTTGTGGGTCAAACACATTATCCTTGAGAAAAACAGTAACTTTATATTTCATAGATATTTATTTTAATTTCTACTATGACCATTTTACAAGAAACCACTGAAGGTCCCATAAAGACAAACACCTGCAACTTCGCCACTAATCTAACTATACAAATTATCTATCTTGAGATAACTTTATATTGAGCTATCTAACCTTTTCTTGGTTTTTTAATCTAAAAATTATATTTCTCTTACTTTGATCGGTACTTGAAGTTTTCTGAAAATTGTGGTCCTACATTCTATCTACTCCTAAAGAATTACTAAATACAAAACTAAAATTAAAAAAACTTCTAACAACTTTCAAATGATAGAAAAGGTTAAACCTATAAGAAGATTGTTTACTTATACTAACCAATTCTTCTGCATTCTTCCCTACAACTTATTTAGGAAAAATGTGTCAAAAACCCAATTCCCTTAACATCTTTCTCCAAAAACCAATTTTAGGTATTTTTGAAGCTCTTAATTTCACCAGTCTCTTATATTTATCTTTATAACTTATTTGGACAAATAACCTGTAGTATTTGTGTGTTTTTCATAACTTCTAAGGAATTGTAACTTCTTGAAGCAGTTACTTTGGAAGTATTCTATAAATTCATAACACTTACCTCACACTACAGAGGGTGTGCCAAAAATCCGATTACAATTTATCTAGATAAGTACTCCTATTAAGTTATTTCCGTTATATAACTTATGAAGAAATAAAGTTTTAGATAACCAAGTTTGTCTTTCAAAGAAATCATTTTTCTTCATGTGTAATAAAATAGAGTAACAGGAGAGAAAAGAGTTTCTTCGATCAAAAGAGCTACCTTTCTTCGGAAGTTATAGAAAAGAAGTTATCTACATAAGATGTAGCTAGAAACACATAAAAAAGTTCCAGAGAATTAGAATTTTTACACAACCTCACCTAAGTAAAAATGCTTCAAAATGTTACTCTCCAAATTAAGTTTGTAAAAAATATTACCAATAAAATTAGGTAACCACTTAAAAAATAATCATCACTCTAAGAGTTTAACCTCTTAAAAAAGGATAATGAGCACTAGCGAGAACAACTAAAAAAGTACCAAGTTCAAAAATTTCAAAAATTAGCTTTTGAGGAAAAGTGTAGATATACACTAAACTTTTGAAACACTCTTATGTTACTTTCACACTTAAAAGTGCTAAGATTACATCTAGGAATTGGGTAATCCCTTAAAA